>NZ_ATXH01000014.1 GCF_000421585.1 Thermodesulfatator atlanticus DSM 21156 | reverse complement strand
GAGAGCCAGCGGAAGAGGTGAAGTAAGTGGTCTTTTTCGGCAGGGCCTAAGACGTTATGGCCTGGAAGGGCGGTGCGAGAGATGATGTGATAAGCAGCCTCTGGGTTTTTAAGGAATTTTCTAGGGATACGAGCCACGTTTTGCCTCCTTCAAAAAATTTGCCTGTCCCTTTTCTTTTAAATCGGTTGGACAGAAAGGAGACTTGAAAAGTTTTGCCTGTCCCTATTCTAAAGCACTACTGCCAACTAAAGTTGGCAGTTGGTGTTAACGAAAGTTGGCAGGATTTAGGCCGTAACGCTTAAGAATCTTCTGGAGGGATTGGCGCTTGATACCGCTAATTTCAGCTGCGCGACTTACGTTGCCCTTGGTCTCAGTAAGAAGGCGCTTGACATAAGCTACTGTAAAGCGCGAAAGGACTTTTTCCTTAAGCACTTTATAAGGTTGAGAAAGGTCTAGTTCGGCTTGCTCCTGCGGCATGGCAAAAAACTTTTTCTTCTCCTGGACCAAAGGGACATTAGCAAGAGAGATAACATCCGAAGGACTTGTTACCACCGCCGCTTTAATCACATTTTCAAGCTCCCGCACATTCCCTGGCCAGTCGTATTCCATAAAAAATTCAATTACCTCAGGACAAACGTACTTAGGCGGAATCCCAAGCTCTTGAGCAGTCTTTTTAAGAAAATGGTCCACCAGAAGGGGAATATCTTCTTTTATTTCCCGCAAAGGAGGCATTTTTATGGTTACTACATTTAGGCGGTAAAAGAGATCCGCGCGAAAAGAACCCTCTTTTACTTTTTCTTCTAAGTCCTGGTTTGTGGAAGCAATGATACGCACGTCAACTTTTTTGGTTTGTGTGGCCCCGAGGGGTTTTATCTCTTTTTCCTGCAACACGCGCAAAAGCTTGGTTTGCACGGCTAGCGTAATATCGCCTATTTCATCAAGAAAGATAGTGCCACCGTCTGCTTCCTCAAAAAGCCCACGGCGATTGGCCGTGGCATTAGTAAAAGCTCCTTTTCGATAGCCAAAAAGCTCACTTTCAAGAATCTGCTCAGGAAGTGCAGGACAATTTACGGTTATCATGGAATGTTTGGCCCTGTTACTTAACGCGTGGATAGCTCGTGCGGCAAGTTCTTTCCCTGTGCCAGACTCTCCAAGGATAAGCACGGTTAAATCCGTAGGGGCAACCATACGGATAGTCTCAAAGACTTTTTTGAGCTTGGCACTTTGGCCTACAAAATCTTGAAATGCCTTTTTACCTGAAACTTGTCGCTGTAGGGCTACGTTTTCTTTGATGAGGCGGCTGCGCTCAAGGCCCTTCCTAAGTACGTGGATAAGGTGCTCGTCTTCAAAGGGTTTAGGAATAAAATCATAGGCTCCTTCTTTAACGGCCTTTACTGCTTGTTCGATAGTGCCGTAAGCCGTGATAACCACAAAAGTAAGCTCTGGGTCTATTTTTTTTGCCTCGCGCAAAAGAGTGAAGCCATCCATCTCTGGCATGCGCACATCGGCAAGCACAAGATCGATCTCGTTTTCTTTAAGTATTTTGAGGGCCTTTTTGCCATTCTCTGCGGTAAGTACTTCGCAGCCCAACTCCAGCTCAAGCAAGCGCTTTAAGCCCTCTAAAAGGTCTTTTTCATCATCTACAATAAGAATGGTGTCCTTCATGACTCATTTACGGGAAAAACAATAGTAAAAGTTGTCCCCTCCCCCACCTTGCTTTCCACAAAGATTTTTCCGTCATGATCTTTAACAATACCGTAGCTCACCGAAAGACCAAGGCCTGTGCCCTCTCCTGGAGCTTTGGTAGTGAAAAAGGGATCAAATATTTTGTCGATTATGGTCTCAGGGATACCGCTGCCTGTATCGCGAATTTTTATGACCACCTCTTGGCGGGCTTTATTAAAAATTGTTTTAATCTCAATTAAGCCGTCCCTTTCTATGGCCTGCACAGCGTTTAAAATCATATTCATAAAAACTTGCTTAATTTTATCCCGATCAAGAAATAGCGCTGGAGCCTCTGGACTCAAATCTAAAACTAAAGAAATACTTCGTTTCTTAAAACGAGAAGCAAAAACTGAGACCACTTCTTCGATAATTTCGTTTACATTGACATAAGCTTTCTTATATTCGGCTGGTCTTGAAAAATTAAGCAAATTTTGGAGAATATCCTGGCTAAGCTTTACGTGCTTTTTGATTATTTCAAGATCTTTTTGGGCCTGTTCATCTAAATTATTGACTTTGGTAAGCAAATTCGCATAGCATTTTATCACGCTTAAAGAGTTGTTTATTTCATGGGCAAGCCCTGCAGCAAGCTGCCCTACGGCAGCAAGCTTCTCCGTAGTAATAATGTGCTTTTCCATAAGTTTTTTCTCGGTAATATCGCGAAAGATACCCTCATAAAGCACCAGGCCACCTAAATCTATGGCCTTACTTGCGGTAATGAGTATTTGATAGCGATTTCCTCCCCGGTCAACTACTGTTGTTTCAAATTCTTTGATCTGACCTTCTCTCTCAAGTTTCTCTAGGAGTTCTAAAGCCTCCTGATGGTCCCAAAAAAGCTGCTCGATGGTTTCAATCTGTAAGGCTTCGGACTTGTCCAAAAAACCAAAAAGCTTTAAGCCTGAAGGGTTAATATCAACAAGTTTCCTTTCCTGGTTCCACATCAAGATGGCATCCTGGGAAGACTCAAAAAGTGAACGATATTTTTGCTCAGACTTTTTAAGCTCGGTATGTATGCGCTTAACCTCAATGGCCAAATCTTCAAGGGAGGCGGCCATTTTTTCTATGTTATCATCTTCAGGGGAAGGGCCTTCAGCTTCTCGCCCAGGAATTATGCTTCGTAAATAAAAGGACAATTTTCTTAAATGAGGTAAAAACTCATAATGGATAAGGAGTCGCAAAGAAAAAACAATGAATATGAGAACGATTAAGCCAATTAAAAAGGTGGAAACAACCTGCTTTTTAAGGTTGCTAATAGCCGGACCAACAGGAATATAAACCGCATCAACCGCAACAATATCTCCTGGGCGATAATTAAAGCCCCCGCTTTTACCATAAAGCTTAAGCAAATCCTTGGGAGCATCTTCTGGGCGTCCGTGACATTTAAGACAGGAATTTTCCGCGTAGATAGCCTTAAAACGCGCAAAATAAAGGGTCCCCTTACGATTTAAAAGTCGGGTAACTTCTTTTTCTTTTAAAGCTTTTACCTCTTCGATAACATTTTTTTCTAAGTCATCAGCGCGGTTGATGGGATTTCGAGGGTTTAAGGCTGCTCTTTTGTATTCCATATAGGGAAAGTTTTTCCCTATACGGCGCATAATTTCTCGGCCGATATGGGAAGTTGACATAGCCTCTGGAATAAAGCGCTCATCATGGAAAATCTTATACATCTTGGGACGCAAGACTTCCTTTACATAAGACCTTGTAGCCTCAGCAGTAGCAATGAAAATCTCCGTCTCTTTGTTGGCTCGTTCGATGATTTTTTCGCGGTGATAGGAGTAATAAAAAAGACAAGTAGATAAAAAAAGCGGAAGCAAAAATAAAATCAGCCAGCTCTGGCGCAGTATGCTAACCATTATGTTTATATTTTGGCCCAGGTGCTAAATTATGGCAACCAAATCTTCAAAGACCCAAGGCCTTTGTCACCTGCGGACCTAGAAAATGAACCCAAAAGAACGTTACTAACCAGGCCACGGTCAAAGTCCAGCAGACCATGAGCCCAGGCCAGCGCCAGGAACCTGTTTCCATTTTCATCACCGGAAGGGTTGCCATACACGGCACCATGAGCAAGGCAAAAAGCATGAGTCCTATAGCGGTGACGGGATTGAAAAGCGGGTCTTTTTTGATGTTTTCCAGGAGAGAGACTTCGTCGCTTCCTCCACCACCAAGGGCGTAAATCTGGGCAAGAGTTGAGACTAGAACCTCTTTAGCAGCAAAGGCAGAGGTCAAGGCAATACCAATACGCCAGTCAAAACCAAGAGGCTTTATCAGCGGCTCGATAAGTCTGCCAAAGCGGCCTGCATAGCTTTTTGAGAGCCTTTCCGCGGCTTCTTCATTGGCAAGCTTTATTAAAGTTTCTTGGTCCTGGGCTTTGCCCTTCAAGGCCTCGTAATCTTTAGAAAGCTCTGGATTCATGGGAAAAGTAAAAAGGGCCCACATAACGATGGAAATACCGAGAATAACTGTCCCTGCTTTACGCACGTAAAGCACCGAGCGATTCCACATCTGGAGCAAAATGCTTTTAAGCGTGGGGAAACGATAAGGTGGAAGTTCCATAAGAAAAGGCGAAGGCTCCCCCCGGAAAAGCATAAAACGAAAGATAATGACCGTTACCAAGGCAACGATAAGGCCTGTGACATACATAGCCGCCAAGACAAGACCCTGGAGATTAAAAACACTCCAGACTTTTTTATCAGGGATAAAAGCTGCAATGAGTAGCGTATAAATAGGGAGCCTTGCAGAACAACTCATAAAAGGCGCGGCAAAGATGGTCAAAAGGCGCTGGTGATAATTTTCAATGGTGCGCGTGGCCATAATCCCCGGAATATTACAGGCAAAGGAAGAAAGAAGCGGCACAAAGGATTTTCCGTTTAGACCAAAAGGCTTAAGGAGCCTATCAACCACAAAGGCTGCCCGGGGCATATAGCCTGAGTCTTCTAAAAGGGAAATCAAAAAGAAAAGAATTAGTATCTGCGGTAAGAAGACAAGGACGCCGCCTACTCCTGCGATCATGCCGTCCACTACAAGGCTCTTTAAAAGGCCATCTGGTAAGCGAGCACCAACAAAGTTTCCTAGCCAGCTAAAAAAGCTGTCTATTAGTTCCATAAAAGGTGCGGACCAGGAAAATACCGCCTGGAAAAGAAGAACCATCACGGTAATAAAGATAGGTATCCCGAAAATCCGATGGCAAACAATGGCATCAATACGGTCGCTTAAGGTTTTGCGTGGCACATAGTTCACCACGTCTTTTAAAAGCTGCTGAATGGCGTAATAGCGGTACTCTGCAAGCAACGGCTCAGGCTCATCACCCAAAAGCTTCTTAATACGTTCCTGAGAGGCTTTCAGTCTTTGCAAAAAAGAAGATCCCAGGGCTTTTTGAGAAACCAGAAAAGAAATAATTTCTTCGTCCCCTTCAATAGCCTTTAAAGCAAGCCATTTAAGGGGATAGTCGCGAAGAGATCCTTGCTCCTTTAAAAGATCAGAAAGCTTTTCAATCTCTTCTAAAAGCTCCCTGGGGTATGGTAAGGGGAACTTGGGTTTTGCTTTTTCTGGTGCTTCAATCACCTGCCTGATAACCTTTTTGAGCTGATCAATCCCTACGCCCCGGTGGCCGATAGTGGTAACCACCGGCACCCCAAGCTTTTTTTCAAGGGCAGAAACGTTGATCTTAAGCCCCTTTTTCTTGGCATCGTCAATCATGTTGAGTACGAGAATTAGCGGCACCCCGAGCTCCAGCAGTTGCATGGTGAGGTAAAGATTGCGCTCAAGATTTGAGGCATCGATGATATTAACCACCACCGCGGGTTTTTCCTCGACTATGACCTGGCGGGCAACTACTTCTTCAGGGGAATAAGATGAAAGCGAATATGTGCCAGGAAGATCAATTACCCTTATGCGATAGCTGTTAAGCTTAAGGAAACCTTCCTTACGTTCAACGGTCACGCCGGGGTAGTTGCCAACTTTTTGCTTGGCCCCGGTAAGGGCGTTAAATATGGTGGTCTTGCCGCAATTAGGGTTCCCCGCAAGGGCTATTTTTATCTCTTTTTCCATGACGGGCATTCTTTCGCGGAAAAGTTGGTTGGGCAATCCTTTGAAAAGGCGCAACCAGTGCACAAGTCCTTGGGTTTACGCCAAAAGGCCCAAAGGCGCCACGAGAGATAAACGGCAGCAATCAATACTATTGCGGCTGCGATAAATTCTGTCATTCAACTACCCCTTTTATTGAGAACACGTTGCAATTAACACGTAAAAAGGCTAGTGTCAAGCTAGAGAAAAGAAAAAGGGGCAAAGCCCCGCAGGACTTTGCCCCTTTTTTTGGGACTATGCCATTAGCTTTAATATGGTGCACTGGACATTACCGGGCTTAGTTCTTCTATCTTTCCGTGCTTCATACGGTAGTTGTAAAGGGCCTGAATATCTTTATACACTTGGAAAAGCTGGAAAAATCCGTGCCAATGGGCGTAATCCGGACCGGCCATAGCGGCACCGTGACGGGCTCGACGACCAACATGATGCCAGAAATAGTACGTTAATTCCTGTACCGGATCACTCCATTTGTCTTTTTTCAGAAGACCTTTTTGTTTTAGATCATTGACCATAGCTGTAACTTTGTCCCAATAGAAGTTATAAAGGGCTACGGAATTGTCTAATTTATTGAAGTGGGCGTCAACAAAAACCTTGCTATGACAGTTTACACATACCTTACGCATAAGAATGCGGCCACGTTCGCCATCTCCTCTTTCGCCACTCCTTATTACACTTTTCTTATGAACTAAATCCCATTTAAGACGTTCGGTAACATTGTGAGTAGTGGCAAGCTCACCTATACCGCTCATGTGACAGGTAGCACAGGTAGGAGCGGAATAATCACCAGGCTCCCAGGCATCAGGAGCAGCATCCCACTTCCATTCTTCTCCTTCAGTGAGATAGCGCTGCCCGTGAGCACTTTCATAGTAAATTTCGATGTTAGGATGATCTGGACCTAAGTGACATTTGCCACAGGCTTCAGGTTTACGGGCTTCGGCAACGCTAAACTTATGTCTGTTATGACAAACTACACAATTACCAATCCCACCATCTGGATATCGGTGTCCGATTCCTCCAGGCCAGCTATCTTTAGTGGGTTTATTATCAGGACCAAGTTTCACCTCTGCACCGTGGCAGGCCTGACAGCCAGACTGGCGGGGAGCCGTAGTAAGTTTACTTTTGGGGTCCATCCCCGCAAAAACACCACCTTCAAGGTCACGCCAGAGCTTTACAAATTTAGTAAGAACGGGCCTGCTTGCCATAGCTGCGTGAGCGCTTTTGGTAAACTGTTCCACTTCAGAGGGGTGACATTTTGCACATGTTTTTGGGGACACCATGGGAGAGGTGAAAATATTGGTTCCCTTTACCCCTTCACACTGGCTGGCCATGGGAGAACCCTTGGGCACCACGTGACAATCGTAACAAGAAACCCCGGCATGGGCCATGCGGCTCATCTTCCAGTCCTGCACAATCCCCGGAGTCTTTTTGGAATGACACTCGATACACTTGATTGCGTCTTTGGAATAACCGCGGGTGATGACTAATTTCTTGCCAGCAAGATTGGTATACTCCTGCTTGGCTTGGACTTGTGAGCCTAAAACCCCGATAATCAGGGCCAAAAGAAAACTTAGACTTAAAAAACTGCGCACCCTCATACAAATCCTCCTTCGCTTTTTATTTTTCATTTTTTGCTAACTTTTGCTTGGCCATCTTTTTCTGCATCACCAGCATCAAGTTTCCGTGACCAACGGTTTTGTGGCAGGTGATGCAGGTTTCTTTGGTCATGCCAAGTTCATACTGGCGGTGGGCTAAGAAGGCTTTAATAGGAATACCAGGCGCAACGAGCTCTTTATGACAATTACGACAACTTGATTCGTAAACGTGATTTAAGGAGCCCTGCTTTGCCCAACGATCAAGCCAATACTGCGGCTCCTGCCCCTTGCCCTGCATGTTGGCGATATAGTCGTTAAGGCCTGCTTTAGCCTTGGTGATAAGGTAGTTCATAAAACCATCATGAGGGAGATGACAATCTGCACATTTGGCCTTAGCTGCACCTTTTACAGCCGGGCCGTGAACACTTGCCTGCCAGGTCTCGTGAAAGATTTTCATCGGATGACATGATGCGCAAAAAGCCGGCTTATTAGTTGCGACTATTTTTGAGGCCGTAATCAAGGAAAAAACTCCCGCAACAACAATTCCTACAATTAAACCCAGGATAATGCCACTTTTTTCCATAGAGCCTTCCCCTTTGTTTTTATTTTCAAGATTTAAAGCTTCAATCCATCAGAATGTTTCTATTTTTCTTTTAGATGATTCTGGCGTAAATGTGGAGTTAAACTTGTAACAAAATTGTTAACGTTCTATAGTAACTTACAAAAAAATAATCCAACAAAGCTGCGGGAGGACTCTTGTTTTCCCTCGTCGGAAGAAAAATTCTTTTCACCTTGGCGTTCATCATACTCGCCTTCTGGCTCTTTTTCGTATCCTGGTCCCTTAAAGAGCAGAAAAAGTTTTACTTAGAGCAAATGCGCCGCGAAGCCAAAGCCATTTATGAATTCGTAGTGCTTGCCAGAGAATGGATTTCAAGCAAAGGCGGCATTTACATCAAAAACAAAAACGAATTTGAAAAAGTAACCCCCTCTCACTTCACCAAAGAGCTTGCCGCCTTTGCTAAACCCCACAAAATGGCCTTCACCTTTAAAGTGGCTGTAATAGGAACCAAAAACCCCTATCACGTGCCTGATGACTTTGAAAAAGAAGCCATCAAGGCCTTTCAAAACTCCAGAATCCATGAATACTGGAAACTTTATACTGACCCTAAAAATCCCCTTTTTCGCTACGCTGCTCCCCTGGAATTTCAAAGTGTTTGTGCGTCTTGCCACCAGGAAGCCAAATACCACCAACCCCCTGCATGTATTAGCATCACCCTAACGGCCAAGCCCTTTTTAAAAGAACTCAAACGCAGCTATTATGGGCTTATTTTTTCGTCAGTATCGGTAACTTTAATCATTTTTATTGTTCTCTGCTTCTTACTCAAGATATTTGTCCTAAATCCCCTAAACAAATTTATAAATGTTGCTAAGCAGGTAGAACAAGGCAATCTTGATGCTAGAGTCAGCATAAAAAGTAACGATGAATGGCAAATACTCAGCGAATGTTTCAATGATATGCTTGAATCCTTAGCAAAACACCAGGAAAAACTGAAAGAAAAAATAAAAGAGGCTACGGAAGAGCTCTTCCAAGCTTACTCAAACCTAAAAAAAGCAGAAAAATATCGTTCAGAATTTTTCTCAAACATTACCCACGAATTAAAAACACCTGTCACTGCCATCAAAGGGACCATAGAACTCATAGAAAGAAAAGGCAGTATTGACGAAAGACAAATAGAAATCCTAAAGAAAAACGCTGAAAAACTTTCTAAAATGATAAAGGATCTTTTGGACTACTCTAAAATAGAAAGTGGACAAATCGAACTATTAAAAGAAGAAAATAGTATTTTTGATGCTATTGAAGATGCTATTCTTTTAGTAAGCCCGCTAGCCAGCCAAAAAAACTTGACCATTCAACTGAGAGGCAAAGATACTGTAGGATTTTTTGATCATGAGCTCATTCAAAGGGTAATAACAAATCTTTTGATAAACGCTATTAAATTTTCCCCAGAAGGGGAAAAAATCATTGTCTCTGTCTCTGAAGATGAAACAAACATCATCGTTTCTGTAGAAGATTTCGGCCCAGGGATTCCCGCAGAAGAACGCGAAAAAGTCTTCCAAAAATTCTATCGTCTGGCCAAAGATAAACGCGAGGGCATAGGCCTTGGGCTAGCTATTTGTAAGGGAATCATCGAAGCACATGGTGGAAAAATCTGGGTAGGAGACTCTAAACACAAAGGCTGCGTCTTTTACTTCACCATTCCCAAAGGAAAGAAGGAGCCTAATGATGCACGGAAAAACCAAAATTCTCATAATTGAGGATGACCTTGACATTATCTACGTGTTAAAAGAACACCTTGAGCTGGATGGTTTTGAGGTTTTTGAAGCAGAAACAGCCAAAAAAGGGCTTAAAATCCTTGAAGAAGAAGCTCCAGATTTAATCCTCCTTGACTTAAATCTTCCGGACATAGACGGCATAAAGCTTTGTAAGATGATACGCCAAAAAAGCGATATCCCTATCATCATGCTTACGGCCCGCGATAGCCTTTCGGATAAAGTTCGCGGGCTTGAAAGCGGGGCTGACGATTACTTAGTAAAGCCCTTTGAATACCTGGAGGTAGCCGCACGTATCAAGGCCTGTTTAAGACGTGTAAAAAGAGGTACCCCTCAACAAGAAGTATTTGAGGCCGGGGCTTTTAAAATCGATTTTAACCGACGCGAAGTTCACCTAAACGGAAAAAGCATTAAACTTACCCGCAAAGAATTTGATCTTTTAAAAATTCTTGCCTCACATCCCAACGAAGTACTGAGCCGCGAATTTTTGCGCAAAGAACTCTGGCCTGGTAAAGAAATTTATCCCTGGAGCCGAGCTTTAGACGTTCACATCCAGCGCCTGCGACAAAAAATAGAACCTGACCCCGAAAAACCACGCTACATTATCACTCACCCAGGGGTGGGCTATCGTTTTAATCCTGAGGGGGACTAGCGCGCCAGGAAAACTTAAGCGCCTCGAACTTACAGGCGTCAAGACAGGCCCCACAGTTCCAACAATAGGCACCGCTTGCTTCGCCCTTTTCAGGAGAAAGCCCAAGAGGGCAAGCCTTTTGACAGAGCCCACAGTGGGTGCAGGCTTCTTTTTCTTTGATTATGCGAAGTTTGCGTTTAGTGCCAAGAAATGCAAGCAGCCCCCCCAAGGGGCAAAAATAACGACAGAAAAAACGCCAGGTAAAAAAGTTAAGGATAAGCACCAGGATGATAACCACACCTTCAAGGGCCAGGGTGTGAAAAAAGACCGCCATCATGATCTCGCGCCCTACAAGCCCTGGAGGTGATAGAAAAACAAATAAAGGCGCTCCGATTATCATGGCGAGCACGATATCGCCAATCAAAGTGAACCAGATAGTTTGTTTGGGAAGGACTATCAAGTCTTTGCGGCGTTTTATCCCAAATAAACGCATAAGGCGGTCTTGCACTTCGGAAAGGAAACTTATCGGGCAGATCCAGCTACAAAAAACCCGCCCCAAAAAAGAAGCCAAAAGAACCGGAAGAAGCATTCCTATAAGCAAGGGAAGATAAATCGTCTTTGAGATCAAAATGCTTTCCAACCCTTCAAGGGGGGAAACAAACCACAACTTGCCGATAGCAAGGGACTGGTACCAACCCTGGATAAAAGAAAACTGGAAGTAGTAATTGAGAAAAGGATTCACTAAAATAATCAGAAAAGCGCAAAACAATACCAAAAATCTGAAAAAACTGTATTTTTTAGGCATTTCTCCCCTTGGAAAACGCGTAAATTGGTTCGATGTTTATGGCTTTGGGAGTCAGTGGACAACCGTGGGCACAAAGGCCACAACCAGTGCAGGCATCTTCGATTATCACCGGCCTTAACTGGTCAAGCTTAATGGCCTTTTCTTTAAAAGGACAAACGTTGTAACAGGTGCGGCAAAGGGCCTCACCACGCCAGGTAATACACCTGCGGTGATTTATCACCGCAAGGCCCATGCGGGTCTCTTCCATGGGGATAGGTTTAAGGGTGCCGGTGGGGCAAACTTCAACACATTTCATGCAAAGATAGCAGGGGACCTTGAGAACGTCTATTAAGGGAGTGCCAGCGTAAACCCCGTAGCGAATATCAAGAATTTCAATAGAACGATAGGGGCAGATCTCTGCACAGCGGCCACAGCGAATACATTTGGCCGCAAAGATTTCTTCAGGCACTGCCCCAGGCGGGCGGAGGTGATTTTCTTTTACTGGAGAATCGAAAAAGCCCTTAGCTTTTGCTCCCGTGGGAGCAAAAGCTAGCGCAAGTAGGCTTAAAAGAAAACTTCTACGATTCTGGGCGAAAGCGGCTGAACCGGATTTTGGGCTTATATTCTCCCTTTTCAATGCGTTCCACCTCGTCTTCACCGTGAAGATAGGCAAGATCAAAAGTGATGATCCCGTCAATCTCTGCCAGGGAATCTACCATTTTTTCCATTTCTTCTGAAGTTTCAGTCTCAAGAACAACAATGATATGGCCGCGCTCGTCATAGCCATAAATTGTTAAGCACTCAACCTGGGAAAGCTCATCAAGGACACGGTCTTTTTTTTCTGGTAAAACGTGAACTACAAATCCACCTATCGGCATAATAACCTCGTAAAGAAATGAGGGGAGCTTAAGCTCCCCCCACGATTTTTAGAATTTTATGGTCAAACGCGTCCAGAAGACTGTTTCGTCCTCCACAGGAACGCCGTTTGCCTCTGCGTCATTGTCAGCATCGAAAAAGGCCGCCTTTATCAGGCCTGTAATATTTTTGTTAAATGGCTTTACCAACAGGAGATCAAATTCCTGTCCGTACTTACCATCATAGTTATTGTAAAGCCCGTCGACCTTTGTCTCGGTATCAAAATAGTGGTAAACAGCTTTAAACTTCACCCCCGCAAATTTAACGGCAGCCTCTACCCAATAATCTTCAAGACCATTCCAAAGGGTTCCGCCGTTAGTGGCGAGGAACTGGTCAGCCCAGCCGTTCCATTTGTGGGCGGTAGAAAAAAGAGTATCAAAAGGTTTGTCCTTTCCATGGGCACCTTCAAGCATCTGGTAACCAAAACCAAAGCTTCCCATCTGGATGTAAGGCAGGTTGAGCTTTAAATCCGTTGCCACAAAAAGATTTAGCATCATAGCCCCGTGTTCTTCTAGGGTTTCAGAACCAACCGTTATAAAAGAGCTGGGATCACCGTCTTCGGCAAAATCGGTCTGATAAGCAATGGTGAAATCATAACGCAAGGCCGCGTTATCCTGGAAAGGAACCTTTCCAAACGCCCGCAAGCCATAAGTAACAGAGTCGCGGTAGTCGTTGTCTTCAAAATCGTTTAAGTAAGCGAAAAGGCTTATCTTATGGTTTTTAAGGCCAGCGTAGGTGACGTGGAACCAGTAGCCGTTTAAGTCAAAATGAGTCAAGAAAATGGTATTTACCCTGCTCACATAAGCAGCATCAAAAGTGACGTCTTTAATGGGACTGATAGATACCTTGGCAGCATCGAAAGACTGGCCATTCTGACGCCAGCCAATGTTACCAATCAGGCGTACGTCATCAAAGAGAATCTCCTGTTTACCAATACGCACCAGGCCAGCATGCTTGGGGCATTTGATATCAAGGTATGCCTGATGCACCCTTGAGCCGTCGGGGTCTCCGATAACATCATAGCCCGCATCTCCACCACCAGGCCAGCGATAGTTTTCAACCAGGTTGGTGACGTTGTGCAACTGAATGTAAGCAGAAAATTTGTCGTAAAGGTCTGCAGTCCGGTAACCAATACGGGTGCGAACGTTAAGCCCTACAGCCTTAGCTTTTTCTCCGTCGTTTAAGTCAGAAACTTCAAAACTCCAACGCATTTCAAAGGTGGGGGTGCCATTTTTTAGCGCCTGGGTTACATCGTCAAGAACCGCTGCCTGTGTAGTTGAAGTAAAGAGCAGTGCTAGGAAAAAAATGATAGCTGAATACATCAAACGCATAAGCCCTCCTCCTTCCCTGCTTTTTAGCCCCGCCCTCAGGCGGGGCCTTTTTAGGTTCTAGATCTTGTGCCCTACCACGTAAGGCTTAAGTGGTCTGGGGCCAGAAACGCGCTTAATCCGGCATGCGCAAATCTTAAACTCTGGCTCTTTTGAACCGGGATCAAAGGCGTCTTTGGTCACCCGGTTAATCATGCGTTCTTCTGCCATGTCATGCCAATAAACAAAGACCATCCCTTCCATGGGGCCCTCATAGACCTTGGCCGGAAGGATGTTCTTGCCACGGCGCGTTTCCACCAGCACCATATCGCCAGGGTTAATCCCTAAACGCCTGGCGTCTTTGGGGTTGATTTCCACGTAGGCATACGGATTAGCACGCAGAAGCTCTTTGATGCGGCCGGTCATACTGGTGGTGTGCCAATGGTCAATAACGCGGCCTGTGGAAAGATAGAAGGGATACTCAGCATCTGGCTCTTCAGCGGCACCTTTATATGGCCTTAGCCAAATCCAGAGCTTATGGTCTTTATGGGCTGGTCCGTAGAACTGATAGGGTTTTTCGTCCACGGCGTGTTCGTCAGCAAGGGGATCAAGCCCCCGGACAAATTTCTTGTACGTGCCACCCTTCAAGGCCCATTCCTTGGTAGGCGCAGGCCACTGAACACCATCTGGACGTTTCATAAGCACCTCATAAGTGGCCCCGCGCAGGTCGTTATCGCGATTGGCCGTAAGCTTCTGGGTATATTCATCCCAGATGGCTTTAGGAAGTTCATATCCTTCTTCAAGGCCAATGAAAGGCTCAACGGTCTTTTTGATGACCGGGTCGTTTAGTTTTTCAGCAAGCTTTAAGGCCCACTCACGCACAATCCAGACCTCAGGCTTGGCTTCTCCTGGAGGATCAACAGCTTTTACCGTAAGCTGAGAGCGCCTTTCGGTGCAGCCGTAAACACCGGTCTTTTCAAAGTGAAAAGCAGTTGGCAGCACAAGATTAGCAAGCTCGGTGGTCTTGGTGGGGAAAATGTCTGTCACCACCATAAAAACGTCTTCACGCGCCATGCCTTTGCGATATTTATCAACATCAGGAAGACTCTGGGCTGGGCTGGTACAGTTAATCCATATGGCCTTGATTTTCCCTTCATTCACCGCGGAAAACATGGCTATGGTGTGATACCCGGGTTTAGCAGGAATGCGCCCGCGAGGGACTCCCCACAGGTCTTCTACCTGGTGGCGCAACTTATCCACTTTCACTGGTCGGTGCCCCGGAAGAATATGGCAAAGGCCTCCGCCTTCACGCACCCCACCACAGGCATTGGGCTGGCCAGTAAGGGAGAAGCTATCAGCACCAGGACGACAAAGCTGGCCAGTGAGGAGATGAAGGTTGTGGATAAGGTTGTTTGCCCATACACCACGAATACGCTGGTTGATACCCATGGTCCAAAAACTCATGGTGGCAGGCGAAGTGGCAAACTTACGGGCTACCAAACGAATAATATCCGGGGTGATGTTTCCGCCACAGATTTGTGCAGCACGCTCAGGCGTATATGCGGAAATAAAACGCTTATATTCCTCAAAAGAGACTTTCTTTTTCTTCTTGCCTACGCGAAAGACGCAGTAGTTTTTGATAAAATCTTCGTTATACAACTTTTCTTCAATAATGACGTAAGCCATGGCATTAAGGAGCGCAAGGTCAGTGCCTGGCTTAAACTGGAGATGAACATCTGCAATACGAGAAGTAGGCGAGACCCTTGGGTCTGCATTTATAACGAATACGTCTTTGGGATTATCAAGCTTGCGCCGCATAACCCTGCGGAAAAGCACTGGATGGGCCTCAGCCATGTTGCTACCAATGATGAAGAAACAAAAAGCCTGTTCGATGTCCGCATAAGAACCAATGGGCTCATCAGCACCAAAAGAAGTAAGGTAGCCACCCACAGCACTTGCCATACAAAGGCGCGGGTTCCCTTCGACGTTATTGGTGCGAAGGCCCGCACGCATTACCTTCTGGAAAAGATACGTCTCTTCGGTTAGGGCCTGACCTGAGCCGTAATAGGCCACCGAGTTTGGACCATATTTCTTGACGGCTTCTGCAAATTTTTCCGCCGCGATATTAAGGGCTTCTTCCCAGGAAATCTCCCGGAATTTGTCTTTTTTGCTGGCACGATAAAGAGGCTTGGTCAAGCGCTCAGGATGGTGGATAAGTTGATAGAAAAGCATTCCCTTCATACAAAGAAAGCCAAAATTGGTACGTGAATCAGGGACACCGCGAATAGCAACGGGTTTTCCGTTTTTAAGGCCAAGCTCCACGCGGCAACCTACACCACAAAAACGACATACTCCCCTTACCCATTTGTCTGCGTCTGCAGCCTGGGCCTCTTTTTCCAAAGAAAAGGGCAAATTCATGCCTACTAAAGAAGCTGCGGTAAGGGCAGCGGTTCTTTTTAAGAATTCTCTTCTACTAAGGGCCATAAGACACCTCCTTTTTACTTATGAACAGTAAATTTGTGTGCGGGATGGCAGGCCGAACAGTTTTTGTCTTTAGGTGCGGTTTTTACCTGTTCGGCATGACAAGGCATACAACGTGAAGGCCCTGGTACCGCTTCAAAATCTTCGTACGTGCCGTGACACTGGAAACACTTTACGTTTGCGATACCATGCACAGAGTTAAACCATTCGTCGTAGATCTCCGGGGTTTCATCGCGGTGACAACTAGCACAGGGCATGAGTTTTTCCTGGTCTGTAAGGGGGGGATGCTCTGAGACAGCAGGCTTTGCGGTTTCCTGGACAGGGGCCTGCCCCTTAGGCGCACAAGAGACTATCATTCCTCCTGCCAGCAACATACTTAAAAAAAAGATTTTAAACCTCACGATACACCTCCTTCAGGCAATAAATTGCTTTTATTCTTATATATCTCGGAAAGACGTTAAAATGCGGTTATTTTTGTAACGAAAATGTAACAAAGAAGTGACTTTGATATTCTGTTATGGAATCCGTTCCCATTTGCGATCCGAAAAAAAGAACAGATCCTTGTATTTCGCAAAAGTCTTTTGTTTGTACCTTTTGTGGCAGGACTTTTCTAACCTGATTATCTCTTCGGTTATCTCTTTTACAGAAAGAAGATCTTGTTCGTTAACCGCCTGCTTTAAAAGCATCACTTTTTCCAGGCACGCACGCCATGCCGTCTGCCAGGTATCTTCCGCAAACCGGCTATATTGTTCCATCACAGCAAGGAGCGCATTTATATCTTGAAGTGATGGCAACTGCTGGTATTTCACGTCCCGAACAATGACCTTCCAAAGGCCACCCATCTGTTTTTTTAGCTGTTTTGGTTTAAGAGAAGAGCTTGATTTGTCAGACTCTGAATATTTTTTCTTGGCTAAGTCTTCTTTTTTAGCTGAAAAAGATAGCTTGAATTTAGTCTCTTCTTTATCTATTTTGATCTCCCACTTGACTTTTAGAGTGTCTGTTCGTAAAGGCCATTTTTCATCATTTAAATTCAAAAACCCTTCTTTTATAGCGAGCCCTAGCTGCTCTAAAAAAGAGCCTAACTCTTCTAACTCCATATTTTGGTAATCTTTTTTCTTGAGCATCTTCTCTCCCGTCCGCTTTTTATAGAGACCTTTGCACCAAGGATCCGTTCCCATTTTTCGGAACGAAAAATAGGAACGGATCCCAAAAGTCCTTCAAAAAGGTGTTTTGCAAAATCTCTTGTAATATTTTAATACCACAATCTTTAATATGAAGTCACCAAGAGTTCTTCCGAAAAATGGTCTTAAGGGGACAGGCCCTCTAGGCTGTTCCCGTTTTTTGTTGTGAGCAATCGCTTAAAATGGTTAATATTTTCAGAATTTGAAAATTTGCCTGGGCTCAAAATTGGTTTATCTTCAGAGCAAAAGGCGAAACGCAAGGAGGTAACCCTGTGCGCTATCTAAAAGGAAAAGAAATCCGGAAGCTTTTTCTGGATTATTTTGCCAAGCAAGGCCACGAAATAGTCCCCAGCTCGCCCTTGGTTCCTGCTGATGATCCTACGCTTCTTTTCACCAATGCAGGGATGGTTCAATTCAAAAAAGTCTTTCTCGGCCAGGAAGAAAGGCCTTATAAACGCGCTGCCTCCTGCCAAAAATGCGTACGTGCCGGGGGCAAACACAATGACCTCGAAAATGTTGGCTACACCGCCCGGCATCATACCTTCTTCGAAATGCTTGGAAACTTCTCTTTTGGGGATTACTTCAAGGAAGAAGCCATTTTCTACGCCTGGGAATTTTTGACCAAGGTGCTTGAGCTTCCCAAAGAGCGCCTCTACGTCACGGTTTACAAAGACGACGACGAAGCTTACGCCCTTTGGCAAAAGATAGCAGGGCTTAGTCAAGACCGTATTGTGCGCCTGGGAGAAAAAGACAACTTCTGGGCCATGGGCGACACTGGCCCCTGTGGCCCCTGTTCAGAAATAATTTTTGACCAAGGTGAAGACGTTGGCTGTGGTCGTCCAGACTGCCAGGTGGGATGCGACTGCGACCGCTATCTTGAGCTCTGGAACCTTGTTTTCATGCAATACGAAAGAGACGAAAAAGGGAATCTCAGCCCGCTTCCGCGCCCTTGTATTGACACTGGCATGGGACTTGAGCGTATCACCGCCACCATCCAGGGCGTAAAAACCAATTTTGACTGTGATCTTTTTGCCGGCTTGATGAGCAAAATCTCTGACTTAACAGGTATTCACTACGGCGAAAATAAAAAAACCGACGTGGCTTTCAGGGTAATTGCTGACCACTCACGGGCAGCAGCCTTTCTCATTGCCGATGGAGTCTTGCCTTCAAATGAAGGCCGAGGCTACGTGCTAAGACGCATCATCAGGCGCGCTATTCGTTTTGGCCGCACTCTAGGGCTTGAAAAGCCCTTTTTATATGACACTGCCCTGGTAGTCGTAGAAGAAATGGGAGACGTTTATCCTGAGCTTCTCCGCGCGGCTCAAACCATCGAAAAAATACTTGTGCTTGAAGAAGAACGCTTCCGGGAAACCTTAGAAAGAGGCCTTTCTTTACTTTACGAAGAAATCGAAAAACTCAAAAAATCAGGAGAAAAGATCATCCCGGGAAGCTTTATCTTCAAACTTTATGATACCTATGGATTCCCTTACGACATTGTGCGCGATATTGCCCTTGAACACGGCCTTGAGCTTGACATGCTCGGCTTTGAAAAAGAAATGGCCAAGCAAAGGGAAAGGAGCCGTAAGGCCTGGAAGGGAGAGCTCGCCAAGGCTCCTCAAGTTTTCACCAAGCTCCTTGAAAAAGGCCTTGGCAAAGAATTCGTAGGCTATGAAACCACCGAAGCCGAAGCAGAAATCCTTGCCATTGTTCAAAAAGGAAAAGAAATAGACGCCCTTTGTGAAGGGGAAGAAGCTGAAGCTGTTTTTTCAAAAACGCCCTTTTACGGCGAAGCAGGTGGCCAGGTGGGAGACACAGGGCTTGTTATCGGCAAAGAAGGCCAGGCAGAGGTGGTTGATACTTATCGCTTAGGGGAAATCTTCGTGCACAAACTCAAGTGCAAAACAGGGACCCTCAAAAAAGGGGAAAAAGTTAAGCTTTCGGTTTTTTCCTCGCGAAGGGCAGCCATTGCCAGGCACCACACCGCAACTCATCTTCTTCACGCGGCGCTCCGCCGTATCCTGGGAGATCACGTACATCAGGCAGGGTCTCTGGTAGCACCAGATCGCCTGCGGTTTGACTTTACACACTTTGAACCCTTAAAACTTGAAGAAATCTTTGCCCTTGAAGACCTTATAAACGCCCGCATACGGGATAACATCCCTGTGGAAGTAAAGTTGATGAGCTATAAAGAAGCCATAGACCAAGGGGCTATGGCCTTATTTGGTGAAAAATACGCTGATAAAGTTCGCGTTATTCGCATTGGGAATTTTTCCATGGAGCTTTGCGGTGGCACCCACGTGCACCGCACCGGAGATATTGGCTTTTTTAAGATTATTGCCGAGGGGAGCGTTTCTGCAGGAGTGCGCCGTATTGAAGCGGTAGCGGGAGAGCCTGCGGTTAATTTTGTCCATGATCTTGAAAAAGAAAAGGCCCTTATAGCCTCAAAGCTCAAAGTAGCACCGTCTGAGCTTCCAAAGCGTGTGGAAACCCTTTTAAAACAATTGAAAGAAGCTCAAGAGGAAATCGAAACTTTAAGACGGCAGCTTGCCAGAGGGGGCCTTGAGTCTCTTTTAAATCAGGTACAAGAAATAAACGGCATAAAAATAATTGCCGCTGAGGTTCCGGCCAAAGATGCCAAGACCCTTCGTGAAATGGGGGACTTTCTGCGCGAAAAACTGGGCTCAGGGGTGGTGGTGCTTGGGGCCTCAGTTAACGGAAAGGCCCAACTCCTTGCCATGGTCACCAAAGACTTAAAAGAAAAAGTCCATGCTGGAAAAATTATCTCAGCGCTTGCTCCTTTAGTAGGTGGCAGAGGTGGTGGCCGCCCTGACATGGCCCAGGGGGGCGGACCAGACGCACAAAAACTAAAAGAAGCCCTAGAAAAAGCTCCAAAACTTATCGCTGATATGATTAAGTGATTTGTTCAGGCCAGAGCAGTAAAGGGCTAGCGCCCTTTGGATGCTTCGGTCTTTTAGCTTGACAGTGCAAGGGTCTTAACGGATCCGTTCCCCTTTTTCGGAACGAAAAATAGGAACGGATCCCAATAACAACAAAACCTCTACAACCTCTAGAACATCTAGAACATCTACAACCTCTACAACCTTTAGAATTCTAAGATTACAGATCACAGCTTTTGCCTTTCGCCTATCACCTTTCGCCTATTTAATCGACCTGTGGATTCTTCGGGCTCAAGGATCCTCAGAAGAATGACAGGGTAGGCAGTGGATGCTTCGGGTCTAACGACCCTCAGCATGACACAGTTGGGACTGGACGCTTCAACTGGAAGACAGAGGCGTTATTATTTGGCAAGCTCGATATTATCCCTGCTTTCGCGCTCGAAAGCACCCCCTCTAAAAACATACGTTTCAAGGTTTATGTTCAAGGAATTTTCCTTATTATCAAAGCCGATTCTAAAAAACCGGCTTTTTCGCAGGGGATCGTTCCCAACATACGTAAGAGATGGTGCACCAAGAAAAAGGCTTTTACCCAAACGGGTTTCGTAATAACCACGAATAATCTTGTGGGTATGGCCAAAAAGAACTATCTCTAGGCCTTCCTCGCGCAAAAGCTCAGCAAGCTCAGTGGTTTCCTTAAGGGCCTTAAGGGTCGAGATCATGCCCGGAAGCGGTGGGTGATGAAGGGCCAAGATCCTCACCAAGCCTGCTTCTCGTAAAGTTTTTAAAACATCTTTCAAGCGCGCTAATTGCTTATCACCCAGTTCTCCCATGGCAAAAGGGGGCACGTTTGGACAAGTGGTATCAAGGCCAATGAGAGCATAGTGTTCTTTTTTAAGAACGGTGGGATAGTCGCGCGATTCGTCCAAGTGAAGATACGGGCTCCATTTAGCAAAAGTTTTTTCAAATGGCTCAGGCACGTAAAAATCATGGTTTCCGGGCACTAAAAAGATTTTTTCTGGGGGGCCAAGGCGTTCTAAAAAATCCTTTGCCAGCGAAAACTCCTCAGGAAGCCCCAGATGAACCAGGTCCCCAGTAATTACCACCTGAGAGACTTGAGCGGCTGCGAGCCATTTTTGAAGTGCCATCAAAGGCTCAAGGGAGTGCTTGCGCCCGCGGCTAAGCTTCCAGCGTAAAAAACCAAGGGCCCTTCTTCCCAAAAGTTTGCGTGGTGGAGGGGCTTCCACACTCAAATGCAGGTCTGAAAAATGAATGACGTATTCCATATTTTTAGTAACATAGCCTTAACTTTGCTTTTACTCTAGTGACCCAGTGCAAAAATTAAGAGAATCAATATGAGAATCGAAAGCGCGGTTTTGTTCTGGAACCCGTTAGGGGGAAAAAACCTAAAAGAAGGGCTTTTGCTTCTGGCCCTGGCGCGTCACGCTCACCTTAGCACCGAAAAAATCAAAAATTACCCGGAAATAGAAAAAGCCTTAAGGAAACATCTCGCGCAAGGGAAAAGGCTTTTTTTAATAAGCGGGGGAGATGGCACTATTTCAGCCTTTTTAACCGCTTATTTTAGAGAGCTAAAACCCCCTGAAATTGAAATCGCCGTTTTACCAGGGGGAACCAACAACTTAATCGCCTGGGATGTGGCAAGACCATTTAACCAGTTAAAAATTTTTAAAGCTTTCTTATCGCACCAAAGGCCTCGCATGTTAAAACGCAAAGCGCTTCGGATAGAACCAGGTAAGTTTTTTGGTATGTTTTGCGCTGCAGGCCTCCTTGCCGAGGGTACTTTTCTCTATAACGAACTCCGTAAAAAAGAAGGCGTAAAGGGCATGAAAAATATCTTAAAAGTCATAGCCAAACTGGGGAAAAGGGGGCTTCGCCGTGAGCTTCCCTTGCTCGTTGAACCTCAAAGCCTTGTTTACGCCCCGGAAACAGCTATGTTTACCACCCTTGAAAGGCTTTTTATTCCGCTTTTCCCCTTTCCCAAAGTAAGAAACTGCAGAGAAATAAAAGGGGGTATTTTTCCGCAAAAATTGATTCCTTTTAAGACCTTTTGTACGCCCAAAGTAAGGATTCACACCCCTGCCATTGCCCTTGACGGCGAGATGATAAAAAGCTCTGATAATGTATTTGAGCTCACCACCACAAAAGAGCTGACTTTTTTAAAATGGTAGCACGAATTATCAAACATATTCTTAATTTTTTGGCCTTGCTTCTGGTTTTGCCTGCCTGGGTCATGGTGGTTCTCGAAAAAAAGCTAGGCCTGGGGATAAGAGTTTATCTTTTTTGGGCCCAGTTTCTGGCGCAGGTACCAGGCATCCTGGGGTCTTTTTTAAGGCGTGCTTTTTACTGGTTGGTCTTACCTCAGGTCTCCTGGAATTGCGAAATAGGCTTTGGCACCTTTTTTAGCCGCCCGTGGGGGATCATTGAAAAAGGCGTCTACATCGGCCCGTACTGCATCATTGGCCAAGCAATCCTTAGGGAAGGCAGCCTCATCGCCTCTAGGGTTAGTATTCCAAGTGGTCGCAGGCAACACAGGCGAGACCCAACAGGAAAAATTCTACCAGCAGAGCACGGAAGCTTCGAAACTATAGAAATCGGCCCGCATGCCTGGATTGGCGAAGGGGCCATTGTGATGGCAAAGATAGGGGCCCGTGCCACAGTAGCCGCTGGAGCGGTGGTTACTAGGCCTGTCCCAGATGATTGTGTGGTAGGAGGAAACCCTGCGCACATTTTGCGCAGAAAAACCTTCAAGGCGTAATATTGCATTCTCTAACTAGCCTATTATGGTTCGAGCGAAATGGCTGAAACGCTTTTACGGGTAGAAAATCTTACCAAGACCTTTGGCGGCCTAGCAGCGGTCAAAGACTTAAGTTTTGAAGTTAAAAAGGGCCTTATCACCGCTCTCATCGGCCCAAATGGCTCAGGGAAAACCACCACCTTCAACATGATTTCAGGGCATTTAAAACCCTCCTCCGGGGCCATTTATTTTGAAAAAATTCGCATTGACAAACTGCCACCTTTTAAAATTGCACGTTTAGGTATTGCACGCACCTTTCAAAACCTTGAAATATTCGGGCACCTAAGCGTTATTGAAAACGTCCTCCTGGCGGTTCAAAACCGCCGCCCGGTAAAATTTTGGGAGATAGTCACACGGGCCCCTTCTTTTTTCAAAAAAGAAAAAGAAGCCCAAAATATAGCTTTTTCTTACCTCAAGCCCCTTGGTCTTGAGAACTGGGCTCTAAGCCCTGCCCAAAGTCTTCCCTTTGGGCTTCAGCGCTATCTCGAAATTGCTAGAGCCTTAGCCCTTGAACCAAAAATGCTCTTGCTTGATGAGGCGGCCTCGGGGCTTGACGCCTCAGAAAAAGAACTTCTTCTTAAGATCATCTCCAACCTGAAAAAACAAGGTGTTACTATTTTGTTGGTAGAGCATGACATGAACATGGTAATGGAAATAGCCGACGAAGTGATAGTTCTTGACCAGGGGCAAAAAATCGCCCAGGGCACACCACGGGAAATCCAGCGCCACCCTGATGTAATCGCTGTTTACTTGGGGGAAGGCTGATGCTTGCAGTGCGCAACTTAGTAGCGGCCTACGGCCCTATCAAAGCGCTTAAAAACGTCTCTCTCCACGTGGCCAAAGGCGAGATAGTTTGTCTGATTGGGGCAAATGGCGCGGGGAAATCCACCCTTATGCTAACCATCATGGGGCTGGTTAAGCCTGCCCAGGGGGAAATCGTTTTTGAAAATGAGCCCATTCACACCCTTTCAACCCCGGCCATTGTGGCGAAAGGTATAAGCCTTGTGCCAGAAGGACGCCAGATTTTTTATCCCCTAACCGTAGAAGAAAACCTCGAACTCGGGGCCTATCAACGCTATCGCAAAGAAGCTAAAGAACTCATCAAAAACGACCTGGAAGAAGTCTATGAGCTTTTTCCTCGCCTTAAAGAAAGACGCAAACAAATTGCCGGCACGCTTTCTGGGGGAGAGCAACAAATGCTTGCCATTGGCCGGGCATTTATGGCGCGCCCAAAGCTTCTTATGCTTGATGAACCTTCCCTTGGGCTTGCTCCGCGTCTGGTGGACACTATCCTTGAAACCATCAAAACTTTGAATGAAAATGGGCTTACGATCCTTCTGGTAGAACAAAATGCCAGGCGTGCCCTAGACCTTGCCCACAGGGGATATGTGCTTGAAACAGGACGCATTATCCTTCAAGGTCGCACCGAAGACCTCATCGCAGACGAAGACGTTAAAAGGGCATACCTTGGCAAGGATTACCGCGAATTTACCGATTAGGAGTAGCCTATGGAGCCTGACAAAACTATAGAATACCTATCTCGCGAAGGCTGGCGTCAGTGGCACCTTGAGCTTCTTCAGAGCAATATCAACCGGGTTTATAACCGGGTACCCTTTTATCGGAAGCTTATGGACATGCGGGACATTGCCCCTGAAGACATAAAAGACCTCTCAGATCTTAAAAAACTTCCCTTTACCACGCGCGAACACCTGGAAGAAAACTACCCCTATGATCTTTTTGCCGTGCCCCTTCGGGATATCGTAAGGCTGCACACCTTTCCGGGGCCACGAACCCCTATTGTCAAGGGATTTACCAGGGGCGATGTAACGGCTATCCGTCGTCTTACCGCACGTTTCCTCTCAATAAGCGGTGTTAACTCAGAAGACATTATCCAGATCTGCCTTGACCCGGGCATGTCGGTCTGGATAACCGAAATCAAAGAAGGAGCAGAAGAGCTTGGCGCCTCGGTCATTCCCCCTGATCCGCAAAATGTCACCAATCGCATACGGGTAATGAAGGATTTTCGAACCTCGGTCCTGATTACCACCCCTTCCTATGCCTTTTATCTGGCGGACTTTATGCAAAAAGAGGGGATCAGCCCGCCAAAGAGTCTAAGGCTCATTATCTTCGTGGGAGAAGGCATAGCCCAAGAAGAAAGAATTCGTCTGGAACAAGCACTAAACGTAGCCACCCGCTCAGGCTATGGGGTCACCGAAGCCGTAGGCCCTGGGATGGGCTACGAATGTGAAGAGAAAAAGGGCTACCACCTGGCTGCGGATTATTTTATACCCGAGATAGTTGACCCCAAAACCGGGGAAGACGTCCCTCCAGGGGAAGTGGGAGAGCTTGTAATTACCACGCTCACTGTAAAAGCCAATCCTTTGATCAGGTTCCGCACCGGAGACATAGCAAGGTTTATCCCTGAACCCTGCCCTTGCGGGCGCACTACCCCTCGTATTTCCCAGATTCTTGCCCAGGCTGACGGACGCGTTTCTATTCGTGGGGTAAAAATATCGCTTTCTTACGTGGAAACCTTACTTAAGCAGGCTTATGGCCATATCCCCGAGTATCTTCTTTGTATAAAAAAGAAAAACTACCTTGAGAGACTTTATCTCTGGGTGGCTATTAACGAAAAACTCTTTGAGCCAAGCATTTTAGGGCTCCATCAGGTAGCAGAAAGATTCGAAAGGCTATTCATCGAAACCTTCGGGCTTGAGTGCAAATTAAAACTTGTAGAACGATACCATCTCAAGCAGGTAGCCCAGGGTAAAAAA
Organism: Thermodesulfatator atlanticus DSM 21156; assembly: GCF_000421585.1. Classification (NCBI taxonomy): domain Bacteria; kingdom Pseudomonadati; phylum Thermodesulfobacteriota; class Thermodesulfobacteria; order Thermodesulfobacteriales; family Thermodesulfatatoraceae; genus Thermodesulfatator; species Thermodesulfatator atlanticus. Next base: position 34,880 of record NZ_ATXH01000014.1, on the reverse strand, counting down.
ATCGTCTATCTGGATTAATCTGTCACCAAACGGCCTCTTTACGGTGACGAGGTGCTTGACTCCTTTTCTTGGTACCGCTCATAGTTATTATTTGTACCTCTACCCTGTCATGCTGAGGGCCCTTGGGCCCGAAGAATCCACAGCCTACCCTGTCATCTGAGGGAGCGAAGCGACCGAAGAATCCATTAATGGATCCCTTCGCCTTCGGCTCAGGGCAGGCTCTTCGCCTCACTGGCGCTCGGCTCAGGATGACAAAGGAAGGGCGAAAGGCCGAAGGGGATCAGTAACCTGTGACCGGTGATCTGTGAGTTGTAGAGGTTGTAGAGGTTGTAGAGGTTTTGTTGTTATTGGGATCCGTTCCCATTTTTCGTTCCGAAAAATAGGAACGGATCCTACGATATCGGGTGTTTTAACGTTACAAAAAGCTTAAAAGCTAAGTTTTTCTGCAATGCGGGTTTTTACCCAGTTGGGGTCAAACCACTCAAGAGGCTCAACAAAGACTCCTTGCACTAATACCGAGAAGTGGAGATGATCTCCACCTGCAAGGCCAGTGGTGTCTGTGTAACCAATGAGTTGTCCCCGTTTTACAGTGTCCCCTGGTGCCACGGTAAACCCTGACAAATGGGCATATAAACTAAAAAGCCCAAAACCATGGTCAATGATAATGGTATTGCCGTAAATACCCAGGTAATCAGCAAAAATCACTTTGCCACCTGCTGCCGCAGGCACCGGAGAACCCGCTATCGAAGCGAGATCAATACCAAGGTGGTAGGCATTGCCTATTTTTTGGCCTTTGTAATAGTAAGTGCGATAATCGCCAAAAAGGGCCCTGGTAGCTGACTTCGGAAGTCTCAGAAAGAATCTTTTGCCATAAAAATCCTTGATTTGAGATTTACGGCACAGTTCCTTGATTTTGGCGTTATTTTTCCTGCGCAGTTCAGTGTTGATATAAATAAAGGCCTTTAAGTAATCGTCGCGTGGAATCTCGGGGTACCTATCCCAGAACTCAGGAATTTTACGCTTGAGAAAATTATCAGAAATATTAATGACATCATTGCGATATCTTTTGGGCTTAAGATAATAAGCCACAGGGAAAGAAGCTTTATTGCCTGCCAGGTCTTCGGCTTCTATCTGCACCCGGTGAATACGTTTGGTATTTACGGGAACCGCTATTAAACAGTAGTAAAGATTAGGAATTTTAGGGTCTGGGTACCCTTCAAAGAAAAGATCATCAACCCACACTCCTTGGCGAACGACAGGCTCCGAAATGGTATACACCACGAGATTGCTTCCCCCGCGAACAAGATAGTGCATGGGGGACTTAACCACGATGCGCGGAGAGGTTAGGTCAAGGACTATTTCTTTTTGAAAGACCGCGCGATTTCCCTTTAAGCTGTTGCGCCAGGAGCCATCGATTATCTCTACTATTAAAGAGGCCTTGCCACTTTTAAACCCGAGTTTAAAAGGAGAAAAGACAACTTTAAGGTCATCTTCTTTGGTGGATGACCCCCAAATAGGATCCACAGGGTAAGTTTTTTCGAAAATTTTGGCAATTTTTTTGTCTTGCTTAAGGTAGATGTTTACCGCACGGAGACCAGAACGATTATCAGCAATTAATATTTCTAACTGACTTTGCTTCCCCAAGGCCTTGGGCAGGGCTATTTTTTCAATACGCGGGGGATTTCCTTCGAATTTAAAGAAAAACAAGAAAGAAAGGAAAGCTAAAACACCAACCACCAAAAGCAATATCACGAAAGACAATATCTTCTTCATTTTTTCACCCTTAACTTTTATAATGCGCTTATGTTTCAAACATCTATAGTAAATCTTTTCAAAAATTCAAAGTCCCTAAGCATCGTATTGTTGTTATTTATTTGGCTAGCCTCAAGCGGTTTTCAAATGCCCACAAGTTTAGAAAACATCCTGAACAAGATACCTTATTTAAACAAAATTATGCGTCCTGAGAACCCTCCAAAGGAATTAGAAAAAGAGACCCAAAAATACCTAGAAAAAGCTTACTGGGAAGGTGCTCCTATATATGCCAAAGAATTATGGCAAAAAGCACAAGATTATTACCAAAAAGGCCAAAAGGCTTTAGCGCAAAAAAACTATTCCCATGCCAAATTTTACTTTGGCAAAGCCAAAGAGATAGCTCAAAAAGCAGAAAAAGAAAGCCTTACCAAAAGACAAGAACTGAAAAAACAAGCGAAAGAAAAGCTCAATAAATTTCTTGAGCTTCACCCAGAACTCAACCAAAGCCTTGAAGGACAGCTAAAGATTAAGTTACTCAAAGAGTTAATCGAGGCAGAAAAGTTTGACGAATTCAATAAAGAAATTAAAAACCTAGCTGAAAAATTAGACAAAAAGAGGGGGATTGCTCCCCCTCCGCCAAAAGCTACATCTCAGTAACAGTGATAGCACCTTCAGGGCAAACTTCTACGCAGGTTTCGCAACCAAGGCAATCTTCAGGGCGAGCAATGACAGGCTTTCCGTCTTCACCTTCATCAAAAACCTGGGCAGGGCAAGAGTTGATGCATTCCTGGTCAGCACTGCACTTGTCGTAATCAACAGTAATCTCAAACATACGCTCCTCCTTCATTTTAATTTTATAGTTTGATTTATCCCATTTAACACTAAACTACGAGGTTGCAATACGTCTCTCATATTTGAGGAAATTCCTTCTTTCCAGTTGAGCGCCGCCTTAAGCAATCCCAACGCCCACGCAGGCTGCCCTAAAACGTGGACATGGGTATAAGCCCCAAAAATATTGCGATAAACGACACCATCTAACTTATCACAGAACCCATGACCTTTATCCAGTTTCATGCATAGCGTAATTTCGCTGGGAGTGCAATTAATAGGTTTTGAATAATGAAATTCATGCCCTACGATTTTGGTTCCTGGTTCATAAAAGGGATTTTTTTCAATAATGGTGGCTTTAACATATCCATGCCCCTGGGGTCTATCCTTGACCTCAAAATCAACGGGTAAAGCCCCTACCATCTCAAAAACCTTACCACGCCAGATGATGCGTCGGCCCAAAAACATAAGGCCACCACATTCAGCATAGATGGGAAGGCCCGCATTTGCCGCCTCTCGCAAATCCTCTCTTAAGGAACGATTGGCCTCAAGGGCTTCGCCTTGCGTTTCTGGAAAACCTCCACCAATATAAAGGGCATGAATGTCAGCAGGTAAAGACTTATCTCTCAACGCGTCCAAGTAAAGGATTTCTGCTCCAAGTGATTCAAGAAAAGCGAGATTTTCAGGATAATAAAATTGAAAAGCCTTGTCTCTAAAAACTCCTATTTTTACGAGAGATTCTCGCTTGGCCCAGGCAAAAGGTTTTCCCTTTAAAGGCGGAGCTTTCCTGGCAATTTCGCAAATTCTTTCGAGGTTAACATTTTCTTTTACAGCCTGCGCAAGTCTTTGAACTACTATTTCTCCCTCGCCATGTTCCTGCCAAGGTAAAAGTCCCAGATGCCTCATGGGAAAAGAAAATTTCTTAAGCCGTGGAAGAATCCCTAAAACTTCAAGGCCGGTATATTTTTCGATAGACTGAGTAATTATTTTTTCGTGGCGAGGACGCACTATTTGATTAAGAATTACGCCCCCAATAACGATATCTGGCTCGATTGCCTGGCAGCCCTTAACAAAAGCCGCCAAGGAACGGGTAACCTTGGTACAATCAAGGACTAGAATAACAGGAGCCTTTAGAATTCTTGCAAGCTGCGCGCTGCTACAGGTGCCCTCAATGTCAACTCCATCTAGGAGCCCTCTATTGCCTTCGATAACAGAAAGATTCCCCTCTAAAGCGTGGGTAACAAAAGAAGACAAAATAACTTCATGAGACATGAAAAAAGGATCAAGGTTATAGCAAGAATACTTAGCCGCGTAAGAAAGCCAGCCTGCGTCGATATAATCAGGACCTTTTTTGAAAGGTACGACCTTTTTACCCTCAGCAACAAGCGCGGCTAATAGTCCTAGGGAAAATAAAGTCTTGCCGGCACCGCCTTTTTGTGCGGAAATAAGTAGCCGGGGAAATTCAAATTCCGGTGTCATATCCGTTTATTCTTTAGTGGGAAATAAAAAAGCCGGGCCGAAGCCCGGCTGGCTAGCCTAGATTAACCTTCTGCTTTCCATTATGGAGACAACCATCTTGAAAAGAATGGTGATTACCAGGAACCCAAAGGCCCAAATACCGACGGAAATCATGACCTCAGGAAGTGTAGGCATATATTCGGTTATTTCTTCTAAAGGATTAGGAATAAAACCTCCAATAACAAGCCCCATGCCTTTATCAATCCAGGTTCCGATAACCACAAGGATACATATAAAAGGTAGAATCTGAAGGTTATTACGCACCTGGGGAATCACTAGAAGAACAGCTGCTGCAAGCATACAAAAATAAGCAGTCCACATCCAGGGGACAAGCTTGGTATGCCCCTCAAGGCCAAAGAAGAGATACTTAAGGGGATGAATATGTCCGGGGATATTACTGTAAAGTGATGTAAATAACTCACAACCGAACAGGAATAGGTTGGCAATCAAGGCGTAAGTAATGGTCTTGGCAAGGGCCCTGATAGCCTTTTCACCAGGATCAAACCTAGTAAAGGCTTTGACAATATAAATAATGATGAGAAGCAACGCAGGCCCAGAACAAAAAGCCGAAGCCAAAAAGCGAGGTGCCATAACAGCAGTTAACCAGAGGTGGCGGTCAGGCATACCGGCGTACAAAAAGGCCGTAACCGTGTGAATACTAAAGGCCCACGGGATAGAAATATAAATAAAAGGTTTTACCCAGTTGGGGTATTTTGTGCCCTTGTACATGGCAGAAAGGGCATTCCAGCCACAGATGATGTTAAGAAGCAGGTAGCCACAAAGAACAATCATATCGTAAAACATGACCGAATTGGGAGTTGGGTGTAACGCCACGTTCATTACCCGGTGAGTTTGACCGATATCCACCAGAATAAAAAGAATACACATCAGCACCGCGGCAATGGCCATAAACTCACCAAAAATAACTAACTTCCCATATTCTTTGTAATTATGAAAATAATAAGGAAGCACCACCATAACACCTGACGCCGCGATACCAACTAGATAAGTAAATTGTGCAACATAAAAACCCCACGAAACATCGCGGCTCATGCCGGTGATACCCAGACCAACCTGCATCTGGTAGATAAAACATGCCAAGCCAATTAAAAAAAGGCCCGCCAGGAAAAACACCAATGCATAGTATTTCTTGCTACCAACTAAAGCCTTCTCAAACATAGGTCCACCTCACCTAAATGATATAAAAGACACTAGGACCAGTACCTAACATGACTTTCCTACGAATACTGTGATGCTCTCTAAGCAGTTTATTAACCTCTGAATGTGGATCCGCAAGATCACCAAAGGTCAAAGCACCATACTTACAAGAAGTAACACATAGGGGTAGTTCACCATCACGAAGATGATCAAAACAAAAAATGCATTTTTCTACCACACCACGCATACGAGTGGGATAAGCCGGGTTGGGTTCTTTGATATAGGGCCTAGGATCAAGCCAGTTAAAACTTCTTGCCCCGTATGGACATGCTGCCATACAGAAACGGCAACCAATGCAGCGGTGCATGTCCATCATCACGATACCATCTTCGCGCTTAAAGGTTGCCTGTGTAGGACAAACTCTCACACAGGGTGGACGCTCACAATGGTTGCAAAGCACCAGAAACGGACGATGATGCAATTCTTCGCTGTCATATTCGTGAGCCTGATATGGAAAAGCGTTATGAAAATGCGTTTTCCATATCCACTTAATCTCGTGCTTTTTATCTGGCATGTGGGGCACGTTATGAAATTTATGACACGCGTCAATACAATCAGTGCATCCAGGATGCTGAGCACATATACGCGTGTCAATTACCAAAGCCCAACGCCCCGCCTTAAGAGACTTATCCGTCTCTCCTTCTACAGGCTGGGCCTTTACTTTCCTTCCGGAAAGTAAACCAGCTGTACCCGAAGCCCAAGCCCCGACTAATGATGCGAAGCCGGCTGCTTTAAGGAAGCTTCTTCTGTTAAATTTGCTTCTTTTGTCGCCCATCCTTCTTTCTCCTCCGGGGAAATATGACAATTCCAACAATAAGGTTTGGCCTCCACAAAATTATGGCACCTGTCACAGAACTTTTGTCTATTGTCGTGACATTTTAAACAGCCCTTTTGAAAGAGCATTTGATAACGTTCACCTTTGGAGTTGACATAATATTTTTTTCCTTCACGAACCACTGCATCGCGCCACTTGTTGAGTAGTTGCATGTGCTCCCTAATCATCCATTCTTTAGGCTCAACGCATTCTTTGTATTGTTTGGGGAGCTCAACTTCTACCCGCGGCGCTGCTTTGCCTAAGTTGTACCAAAAAGGCAGCGTCACAAAGACCACAAAGACTATTATCCCTGCGATTACTTTGCCGGCATCATGCATTTTCTTCGCCCTCCGGCTTCAAAGGTTCTTGACGTAAGTTAAGTTCTCTTTCACGCTCGCCTTTCTTTTCATGTGGAAAGACCAGCGCGTTAGCGACTAATTCGTGTACACCACAAACCTGCACTTCTGGGACCCAATAGTTCATAAGGGTAGATAATGCAGCCCTATCAATAGCACAGATACACGCAAGCATATTCACGCCGTATTTTTCATGGACATACTTAACAGCATTAGCCCGTGGCAAACCACCACGCATACGCATGTCCATAAATTCGTCAGTGTTAAGACCAGAACCACTTCCACAGCAGAAAGTCTTTTCACGGATAGTATTCTCAGGCATTTCATAAAAATTGTTGCAAACATTTTTGAGAATGAAGCGTGGCTCTTCAAAAAATCCCATTCCACGCGAGGGGTTACACGAGTCGTGATACGTAACGATATACTTGTCATTGCGAGAAGGATCTAAATCAAGCTTACCATGAGCGATTAAATCGGCCGTGAACTCACAAATATGGATCATCTTGGTGGATTTGGCGTGCTCAAAAACAGTCCCTGTGATGGGGCTGCGTGGTGTTTCCAGATTCTTAGGAGCAGGACCTGTGGCAGTATCCATATACTGGTGCTTGACACGCCACATATGACCACACTCACCACCAATTATGAAACGCACACCCAGGCGCTCTGCTTCGTGATAAATCTTGGCGTTAATCTTGGCCATGGCCTCGTGAGAGGTGAAAAGACCAAAGTTTCCACCCTCAGAGGCATAAGTGCTCATGGTCCAGTCGATATCAAGGTAATTAAAGAGCATGATGTAACCCATCATGGTGTAAATACCGGGATCGGCAAAGTAGTCACCAGATGGCGTTACAAAAAGCACCTCAGCGCCTTTTTTGTTAAAAGGCACTTCCAGCTTGAGGCCGGTTACTTCTTCAATATCCCAACATAAAAATTCGATATTTTCTTTTACGGTGTGGGGCTGAAGACCAAGATGGTTTCCGATTTTGAAGCAGTTTCTTACCGGCTCAAGGATCCAGTTGATATTGCAACCAACCAGATGGAGCAATTCACGCCCCATCATGGTTACTTCACAGGTGTCAATACCGTACGGGCAAAAGACCGAACAACGACGGCACTCACTACATTGATAAAAGTAGTAAAACCATTCTTTAATAATATCTTCGTTGAGCTTGCGAGCACCTGCCAACTTGCCAAAAAGCCTGCCCTGCCAGGTAAGTTCGCCCTTGATAACCGAGCGCAAAAGCTCTGCCCGCAAAACAGGCATGTTCTTGGGATCGCCTGACCCTAAGAAATAGTGGCACTTATCCGCACAGGCACCACAACGGACGCATATGTCCATAAAAAGTTTAAAGGAGCGGTATTTCTTCAGGCGATCGATAATGCCATCAACTATTATCTCCCGGCTGTTAGGAGGCAGCTTCCAGTCGTCATCAAGAGGCGACCACTCACGAGGATTAGGAAAACCTATTTCCTCTAAGATGTTCTTTTTAGCTGGATAACAGAACCTCCCTGGCTTTATCTCTGGAGGAACGTCATCCATCCAATCCTTATCAGGCGGGGTCCAATCTATCGATTTCAGCAATTCATCAGGTTTAGGCATCTTAGCCATAGCTACCCTCTCCGTATATTATTTCGATTCTGCTTGTTTTTCTTTGTTTTTATAACAATCTTCGTCTATAGGCTGACCAGACTGTTCAAGTACTTCTTTGAATTCTTCCTGCCACTCACAGTAAGTCTTAAATTTGGGCTTCTTCCACCAAGGCGCAGGCTCATGGCGCTTGGCGCGGCTGTTGTTAGCAAGGTTTCTCGTGGGGCTGAAGAACACTCCTGCCATGTGGACCAATTTGCTAAACGGAAAGTATGCCATCAAAGCACACAAGAAGAAGAGATGAATATAGAAAATCACCCCCACATCCGGCACTTTGGGAGAAAAGTGCACCAAACCAAGGGTAAATTCTTTGACCTGGACGATGTCAACTTTGATAAAGTAGCGCATCAGAATGCCAGAAAGCACCAAGCCAAAGATAAGGAAAAGGGGCATAAAGTCAGAGGCTAAAGAGATGTATCGGAGTTTCGGATCCGCAAGACGCCTCAAAAGGAGATAAGTAAGTGCTGCTACGATAATGCCATCTGTAAGGTAAAAGTGGGGGATACCAATATGGAGAAAAGCATCAATTTGTTGATCAAGGATACTCAGCCAATATGGCACCGGATAGGAGAAAAACCTGAAGTGACGAATTAGGATGACAAAGAAACAATAGTGGAAAGCAATAGCACCTAACCAGAGCCACTTATTGGAACCATAAAGGAGGTTCGGGCCCTTAAGCTCAGCCTTCAAATTACGGAAAAGAGACCGAAAGGCAAAAACCTCAAGAGCCATGCGTAACAGCACTTCGAAGTTGTTGTAAGGGGATTCAAGGCGGCTGCGCTTCACCCACTTGAGCGACTTTTGCTGGCCACAGGTGGTAACAATACGGAAGGGAACCGGAACTTTAGCCCATTCTACAATGCGGTAGATCATCCCCCCTAAGAAAACAAAAAACGCTGCGTAGGGGATAACAACAGCAAAAAGACTCTTGAGCCCGATGAGCCCTACCCCAATGTAAACAAAAAGAACCAAACCCAACGCCGCAATTAAAGCAAATACAGCACCCATATATTTACCTCTCTTAGCTCATCAAATTTGTTCTGGAGGAATACTTCCTTCCCTTTCGTCATACACCATCTTGGCCCTTCTCAGCAGCATATACATACGGCTTTTCCATTCTTCAACCTTCAAATGGTACAATCTTTCCCGACATTGGTGATATATCTCGAAACCTTTAAGCGTAATCTCGTCTATTTGGTCTTCTAGGGCCAAAAACTCTTTCAAAAGGGAAATATCTTCAAGTTCGGCGGAAAGGACATCGCGGATGGCTTTTTTTACGAGAGGTATAGCGCGCACCGCCTCCGCAGGAGTAAATTCCTGCACTGCTCTTACGCGCAAAATTTCATCAAGGTATTCTTTTATTTTATCTTCACTGGGTTCTTCTTTGATTATTTCCTGGAGAATACCGATGACACCGGTGCTTAAGCGGGCACCCACAGGGTTGGTAAATTCGTCTTTGTTTTTTTTAAAAAAAGCCGCGGCTTCTTTAGGGTAGGTTTCGAGGATCAATTCATACCAGCGGCTTTCAATATCTGCCCTTCTCTCTTCAATAAGTTCTTTGATTTTCATAGGGCCTCTCTTGTTTTGGCTGTTTTGAGCTTTTAAAAAATTTTGTGTCCTTGGTCAAGAGAAAAATCTTCCGTTTTAATGATGATTTCCTTCATTTTATGCAAATATTCTCTTTTAAAGAAAAATTTCCTTGCAAATTCCTATACAAAGAGACCTTTAGAAAATTGCTGAGGACCGTGCCCTTTTTCGTTCCGAAAAATAGGAACGGAGCTAAGTTTTTTCTAAAAAAGACGATGAAGGCGTCTAAAGGCCTTTGCCTTTTCTGAATATTCAAGCCGTGCCTGGTTAAGCATTTCCTCAAGGTAAGCAATACTTTGGTCATAAACCGGCTTGTTGACCGGATAAGGATGCCCGTCTTTGCCGCCGTGGGCAAAGGAAAAACGCGCGGGATCTTTACGCGAAGCAGAGACATCGTAGATTAGCTCAGAGATAAGAGTTAGTGCCCTTAAGTTTTTAGGGCCAAGCCCCTCTAGTGCAAGCATTTCTTCAAAGTTCTTAGGCTTAAGCTCATAGGTCTTTAATAAAACTTTTTTTAAGCCCCTTGGTTCAAGGTCATTTTCGGTAATTTCATGTCTTTTATGTAAAATCAATTTCTTAGCTTTAGCTATTTCTTTTAAGATGGTATCAGGCTTTTCCTTTGAAAGGGCTAAAATAGAACTTCTCACCTCTGCACTTTCCTTGGCCACAAGGTTTAAAACTTCCTTTTCTATTTTTTGCGCGGCAATCCCTGTGTGGGGCTCATTTACAAAACTTTTAACCCTCTCCCCCAGCCAATGATAACGCCTGGCATAAGAATTAGACTGGTTCATTCCCTGTTGCACCACAGCCCAGGCCCCTGATTTCGTAAAGAAAAACGAATGGTGGTAAAGCTGGTAACCGTCCTGAAGCGCAGTATTGTCAACTTTGGCAACAAGCCTGCTATGATGAGTAAGCCTTTTAAAGCTACCTGGCAAAGCACATGCCTCAAGCCAGTCTTCTATTTCTTGAGGGGTGCGCCTTGAAGCCCTGGCCTTGCCCCCGCAAACGAAAATCCCAATATCTTTGGCAAGGGGCCTTAAGGCTTCTTTTAAGGCACCGCACACAGTAGTAGTTAGCCCGGATGAATGCCAGTCAAAACCAAGGACACAGCCAAAGGCCTGAAACCAATAAGGGTCAGCTAAGCGGCGCAAAAACTCTTCCGGGCCAAACTCCCTTGCAATAACTTCTACCAGGGCGCGGGAAAGACGCACCATACGCGCAAAAAGCCATCGCGGGGCATGACCACCGTGAAGAGGAAGCTCTGCCACCCCGGTCCTTTTACCCAAAGATGAGCCCCCTTTCTTGAAAGGCTTCTTTCATCTCGTCAAGGATCTTGGCCGCTGCAGAAGAAGGGTCTTCAGCTTCGCGAATAGGCCTTCCTATTACGAGATAATCAGCCCCTGCGCGAATGGCTTCTCCTGGAGTGACCACCCGGGCTTGATCCTGGGGATCTGCTGCCCAAAGGGGCCTTACCCCCGGTACAATGGTGCGCAAATGACGATAGGCCTCTTTTACCGCGGCGACTTCCTTGCCAGAACAGACTATTCCGTGACACCCCGCCCGATATGCTAAGTTCGCGAGACGAAGTACGGCTTCTTTTATATCGCGCGAAAGCTCTGGCGCATAACCTATTTCCATGAGCTCAGCCCGGGTATGGGATGTAAGGATGGTGACCCCAAAAACTTTGGTTCCGCCTTCGATGGCTTCAACGGTCTTGCGCACAGCCTGGCGCCCTGCAAGCATGTGCACGGTCAAAATGTCAACCCCATGGCGACTAGCAGCCCTTGCTGCCTGCTGCATGGTGGCAGGGATATCGTGAAGTTTAAGATCGAGGAATATCTCTTCCGCACCAGCATCACGCACAGCTTCAATGGCCTGAGGTCCGTGGGCTACAAAGAGCTCAAGCCCAATTTTAAATATGCCTACCACTTCTTTTAGGCGAGCCACCCAGGCACATGCTTCTTTTAGTGAAGGAACATCAAGGGGGAAAATTAGCCTTTCTTTTACGTCCACAAAGCCTCCTGGTAAAGTTATAAATTTGTTGAGATGAAATATTGTGCCAAGGAAAACAAAGACAGGCAAATATACGTTTACCCCAAAGAAAACCTGCCCAAAAGTGATATTATCATTTTAGGTACCATTCATCGCGTAAAAAAAGGCCCTGAACTATTAAAAGAAGTCCTCTTTTGCCTAAAACCAAAAATAATTACCGTTGAAATAAGCCCTTATTCCCTTGCCAAAAGACGCCAAAACGAAAAAAGATGGCTTAAAACTTTTGATAAACTAATCCTTCAGGAAAAGATTCCCTTAAATGATGCCCTTGCGTCACTGCGCGAAACACTACGCATGCCTTATGAGTTCCAGGTGGCAAAGAGTTTAAAGCTGGCGCCTGCAGTACCCATAGATTTAAACCGGCCGGCCCAAAAATATTTAAGGGAGCTCGAAGAGAGCCTTTCCCCAGACAATTTAAGAAAACTAAGTCTTTTAGACGTGTCTTTTTCTCGCGAACTGACTCTTGCCAAATTGTTCCTGGCTGGCCTTTATGAGCCGGAAAAAACAGAAGAAGATATTGTGAGAGAAAGACACCTGGCCTTTAAAATCAAAAAACTTGCAAAACAAAAAAGACCCTTAGTTCACATTGGTGGGTGGCGTCACCTCCCTGCCCTGCTCGGTCTCATTCCTGAGGCAAAAGGAATCTTGCTTGATCCTTCACTGCGCTCAGGTGACTGAAAGGGGAAAGCTCAGGGTGACAACTTGACATCGTCATTCCGAGGGACCGTCAAGCCCGAAAAAACAGGTCGATTAATGGATTCTTCGCCTGCGGCTCAGAATGACTAAGAAAGAGTGGCTCAGAATGACTAAGAAAGAGCGGACCAGGAAGACTAAGAAGGAGCAGAACAGGATGACTAGAAGGAGCAGACCCGAATGACTAGAAGGAGCAGACCTGAATGACTAAGAAAGAGCGGACCAGGAAGACAAGCAGGAACAGATCAGGATGATAAAGAGGGAACAGATCAGGAGGACAAACCCACAATTTCTTCTGAGGAAGCGTAAGCGACCGAAGAATCCACATTCCTACCTCGTCATTCTGAGGGCCGTTGGGCCCGAAGAATCCACAGGTCGATGGTGGCAACGGATCCGAGAATGGACCACAAGACATGGTCTCGTGTTATATTTGCCCTGAAAAAGGGCTTAGCCGATTAATACTATTGGGGCAAAACGCATATTTTAAGGATCCATCCCCGAAACAATGTTTGCTAAAAAATGCTCCCGGTCCTGTAAAAATAGGCCTAAGGGGACAGGCCAGGGGGCCTGTCCAGCGACGCTTTTTAGTATTTTCGTTATGAGCAATTGCTAATAACGGCCAACAACAAAAACGGAGGTCACTATGCGTGCATTTCTTGTTTTACTTATAATTGCCATAGCAAACCCAGTTTGGGCCCTTACCGGAGAAGAAATTGCCTGGAAGGTCTATAACCGCCCGCAGGGCAAAGACTCTCTTGCAGAAAGTGTCATGATTTTAAAAAGTGCAAGTGGGCGTGAAAAAACGCGAACAATGAAAGTTTACTTCCGCGAAGACCAAAAGGCCCGCTATACCCTTATCCGCTTTCTCTCACCTAAAGACATCGCTGGCACCGCCTTTTTGTCCATTGCCTACCACAATGGCGACGAAGACCAATTTCTCTATCTCCCTGCCCTTAAGCGTACCCGCCGCATCGCTGGCTCTTTCAGGTTTCATCGCTTTGTTAACTCGGACTTTATTTACGAGGACCTAGAAAGGCACTATCCTCCCAAATATCATCACGAACTTCTAAAAGAAGAGCCTTTTCAGGGGGACCCTTGCTACGTGGTCAAATCCTGGCCCAAAAAGAAAAAGGACTCCATCTACGGATACTGGATTCAATGGATAACCAAAGAAGGCTTTTTGCCAGTGCGCATTGACCTTTACGATCGTAAAGGCCGCCTCTCAAAAAGATTTACCGCCAAAGAATGGAAAAAAATCCAAGGATACTGGACTGTGCTTTCCTCTGAAATGGAAGATTTAAAAAATAAGCATAAAACCATTCTCAAAATAAATAAAATCGTATATGATCAAGGACTTGATCCGTCAATCTTTACCAAAAGGAGCCTTGAGCGCTGGTAAAGAAGGCCTTACTTGCCATAATTCTGGGGTTCTTTCTTTGGAATTCGGCTTACGGAGCGGAAAAATTTGACTTTTCTGGAAGATTTTTCGCCCGCGGTGCTATTGATTTAAAGCACGACAAGGCCATTGAAGATCAGCGGCTTGACCACGAAAAACTGCGTCTTGAGGCGCGCTTTTCTCCCTCTTACAGCCTAGATATCAAAACAGGAGTCCTGTTAGACCGTCTGGCATATTATGGCAACAAAAACACCCGCGAAGAAACCCGGGTAGAACCCTGGGAAACTTACCTTCGCTATGTTGGAAGAGCCTTTGAACTAACCATCGGGAACCAAATTATCCGCTGGGGCAAAGTCGATGAGCTTACGATTCTGGATAACCTAACACGTCAGGACATGCGCGAGCTTTTCACCCTGCGTTTAGAAGAAAGACAGCGCCCCTGGCCCTGGCTACGCCTACAATACTTTCAGGATAGCTTCACCCTTGAAGGGGTTTTTACCCTCTGGCCCCTGTGGCCGGAGCGCGATGACTTTGACTCAGACTGGGCCGTATTTGACCACCTGCGCAAAGAGCTTGCCAGAGACCCTATCTTTCAGGCACTAAACCTCAAGCTTAAAAAAGACGAACCACCAGTTGGTCTTAAAAACGCTGAATGGGGCCTGCGCTTAAGTGGCACCAACAAAGGGGTTGACTGGGAAGTATCCTATCTCTACGCCCACGACAGGTCTTTTTACTACTACGTGGAAGATTATCCGGTAAAGGGCCTCTGGCTTGAACACCCTGCTGAACCTTTGAAAGACTTAAGGGCACAGCTCCCATCTTTAAACATTACCGGAGACACCATTTATGTCAGCTATCCGCGGGATAGCATCTTTGGTTTTGCCTTTGAAACTACTTTTCACGACATGGGAGTAAGGGGTGAAGTTGCCTACCACACCAGCCGCGTTTTTCTAAAGAAAAATCTTGAAGCTGTAAAAAAGCCTTATCTCCAGTGGGTCATCGGGATTGATTATCGCTTTGAGTCTGGCCTTTATCTTAACCTCCAGTTCTTGCAACAAAGAATACTTGGTTGGAGCGAAGACATCCTCTTTGACCCAAAGCTTGATTCATATATTTTTGTGCGCCTTTCAAAAAGTTTTCTGCAAGATTTCCTAGAAATACGCCTTGATGGTACTTACGGCATCACCACCCGGGGATATTTCTTGAACCCTGAGATTGCTTACAAAATAACAGACGATTTCGAAATATTTGCCGGGCTTCATCTGATTGACGGGCCTCAGGGGACTTTTTTCGATGTGTTTGACCATAACGACCAAGTTTATTTAGGTCTGGAACTGAATTTCTAAATAAACCTTTCCGATAAGTTATTAAATGAAAGCAAGAAATGTTCTTCCCGATATTGCGTTGCGATTTGTTCGTTATTGCAGGACATATTTTTGCCACGGCAAGGGAGCAAGGCAACCGAATTATCCACCTTATTAATGTCATGCTGAGAGATCAAAGAGACCAAAGCATCTACTGCCCCTATGCTGCCATGCTGAGGGTCGTCAGGCCCGAAATATCCATTCCTACTTGTCATGCTGAGGAAGCGAAGAGACCGAAGCATCCACAGGTCGATTGGTGGATTCTTCGCCTGGAGGCTAGCTGTGGATCCTTCGCTTCGCTCAGGATGACAAATCATCACTGTCATGCTGAGGGGGCATCAGCCCCCGAAGCATCCACAGGTCGAAGAGCAGCAAGCTGGATCCGTTCCCATTTTTCGAAACGAAAAAAAGCGCAGGCGCAAAACTCGCCTGGCGTGACAAGGGGACAGGCCCCCTGGCCTGTCCTCTCTTGCGTAAACGTACAAGTCGTTTGGCATAACGGTCGAAAATACTTCTTATAAGGGCTAAAAAATGGCACACTCTTTTTATGAACGTTACGTACTGAAGTTTAAAAAGCCTTGGCTTGTGGCTGTCGCCCTGTTTATTTTCTTTTGTGCCTGGCAAGCCGCCACCCTTCCGGTGGTCACCTCAACAGATGCCATCATCCCGCGGGACAACCTCTGGCACTTTTACGAAAAATTTCGCGCACAATTTGGCGCAGACGACGGCATCGCCGTGGTAATTCACGCCAAAGAAAACATTTTCACCCCAAGCACCCTTGCGTATATCCAAGAGCTTACTTCAGCCTTTGAAGAAATTAACGAAGTGGAAAGTGTACTTTCTCTCACCAACGTTGAGGACGTAAAAGGTGGAGAAGAAATATTTTCAGTTGAACCTCTGGTAGGAGAAGAAATCCCAAAAGACCCGAAAATACTTGCGCAAATAAGAGAACGTGCGCGAAAAAATCCCCTTATTTACGAAAATCTCGTCTCCAAAGACTTCCTCACCACGATGATTTTACTGCGCACCGCCTATCAGGGTGAAGACTTAAATTTTGAAAACCGCCTACTTCACAAAGTAGAAAAAGTCCTCGCTGAACATCCTTTACCAGATGGGCTTGAGATTCACCTGGCGGGCTGGCCGGTAGTAAACGTCAACATGGCCGCCTATATGAACAAAGACTTGATGATATTCGTTCCTGGCTGTTTTGTGCTTTTGTGTTTTTTAGTCTATGCCTTTTTGCATTCCTGGCGTGCAGTACTTGGGGCAGGACTCATTATCAATCTTTCCCTCCTTGCGGCCATGGCCTCCCTTAACCTTGTGGGAGGTGCTTTAAGCCCCATGACCTCGATTCTTGCGCCTCTGACTATGGCTTTAGCCCTTTCAGACGTAATCCACGTAGCCACAAGCTATTTCAAACTTCCCGAAGGTAGGCGTTCTATTTCTCAAGTAGTCGCAGAAACCTGGGTCCCTTGTTTTCTCACAAGCCTTACCACTGCCATTGGCTTTGCCTCGCTCATGGTCTCTCGTGTTCCTTCTATCCGTGAATTTGGTGGCGCGGCAGCCCTTGCCATGTTTGCAGAATATTTCTTAACCTTCACCCTTTTTGCCTTTTTGCTCCCCTGGATTGCCAAGGGTCGTTTCAGGATCGGCTTCAATAAAGGGATCATCAATCCCCTTGTAGATTCTTATCCCTGGTGGGCTAAAAAAGTACTCATTGTTTTTGTCTTCGTTTTTGTTGTCAGCCTATCAATTGCCGACCATATCAAAGTTGACACCAATGTGATTGACTTTTTCCATCATTCAACCCCGGTATATCAAGACGTAATCTTTGTGGACCGACACCTTGGTGGTGCGCAAACCATAGAAATTTCATTAAAAAACCCAAAAGGAGATTTCCTTGACCCTGCACTACTTAAAAAAATAGACGAAGTAGCCAGCTGGCTTGAAAAACACCCTATGTTTTCAAAGGTCGTTTCGCCGGCAGAGTTTTTTAAGCTCATGAACCGGGCGTTTCATAACGAAGACCCTAAGTTCTTTAGCGTACCAGAAAGCCGGGAACTTCTTGCCCAATATTTGCTCCTTTACGGGGGCACCGAGCTAGAGCACTTCTTAAACGAAGACCAGAACTGGGCGCGTATCTCAGCACGCACCCCTGAACACAGTTCCGTTGAAATTAACAAAGCCGTAAAAGAGCTTAGCCAGGAACTTCAAAAAGTCTTTGCTGGAACAGGCGTTGAATTTTCCATAACAGGCAAAACTTATCTTGTTAATCGCACCGCAGATGATATCGTAAACAGCCAGGTGGAAAGCCTTTTGACCGCGGCCTTTCTCATCTTTGGGATTATGTTCCTTGTCTTGCGTTCCTTTAAAATGGGGATTCTTGCGATCCCCTCAAACGTCTTTCCCTTGGTAGCCAATTTTGGCTTTATGGCTTTAGCGGGCATCCCTCTTAACACCTCTACCGCTACGATCTCAGCGGTAGCCATAGGTATAGCTGTTGATGACACCATTCACTTTTTAGTACGCTATCGGCGCAATCGCAAAGGAGAAGACCCGATAAACGCGGTTAGAACCACCTTGCGGCAGAAGGGCACCGCAGTTTTAACTACCTCGCTGGCGTTGGTAGCCGCCTTTTTGGTCTTGGGCGTCTCAAAGTTTATCCCCACGGTACAGTTTGGTATGCTTTGCGCCCTGGTAATAGGGCTTGCCCTTTTGGCTGATATGCTCCTTCTTCCGGCGCTGATTTACGTTGGCCGAAAAATCTTCTGAAAAACTACCCGCGGGGGATACTGCGCCAGGCCCTTCGCCTGTAGTTCAGAGCCTCGGCTCATGGCGGCAATCTCTACTTGTCAGCTGAGGAAGCAAAAGGGCCCAAAGCATCCACCGATCAATTAAGCGATTAATAGATTTTTCTGTCTTCGGCTCAGTAAGACAACCCCTACCCTGTCATTATGAGGGCCGTTGGCCCGAAGAATCTACAGGTCGATTAAGGGATTCTTCGCCTCGCCAACGCTTCGGCTCAGAATGACAAAGAAGGAGTGGCTCAGATGAGAAAGGGAAAAACTCTCTCTGGCCTGTCCCCTTAACCGTTCCCATTTTTCGGAACCAAAAAATGGGAACGGCTCCCGAGAGCTTTCACCTAAAAAATGTTCTCCGTAATAAGTAACGACAATCTGTGAGTTGTAAAAAATAGATGTTATTCGGCCGTGAAGTGTCATTGCAAGCACCAAAGGCAAAGCAATCTCAGGCTAAAGCCTCTTTCTTGTTCAAACACCCCGGCCCATAATAATTTAGGAAAAATTCTTTGAACTTGGGTTCAAGGCTTTCGAATTTATTCGTCCGCTCAAGAAAAAAGTAACTAAAAATGTCTGAGGTCATATTGCGGGGCTTACTGAGCTCGGAAATATCTTCCGGATATCTTCTAAGGAAGAAGAAATCTACGATGATTTCACCTTCCTTAAAGGGGAGGTAGGCTTCTTCGTATTTTTTTTGCACATCGACAAGCTCAAGCCTTTCAAGATAAGCCGGAGCATCGACCAGGTTGGGATAATAGCGAAGCGGGCCTATGCGCTCAAAAAGAAGAGTAAGTTCATAAAAAGTACTATGCTTGGGATGAACCGAGATAACGAGATCAGTTACCCCCTGCTTGGCAGCGTATTTATAAAGCATACGAAACACGTAAAAAAGCCCGTTTCTGCTGTAGATATCCGTTTCTGCGGCAAGGCAGGTGAATTCAGCGAGTTTGCGGCCCTCTTTGCGCAACTTGTCAATAATGTCTTTGTACAAGGAATCACTGGGAAGTCCTAGCTCTGAGTCAATCACCAGGGTAGCAGTACTAGTAACCTTTCCGGTTTTCATGTCGCGAGCAATACAAACCCGGCTATCTGGCAGAGCTTGATACGGGGTGAAAAAAATTTCCTCTGGCTGGCGAGGAAGGAGCCCTACCGCGTGGTAGCGACGGTAGAGAAGATTGAAGGCCTCTTCGAACTCTTCTTTTTTAGTACAAAAAGAAATTTTAACAATTCTTTTTTTAAGGCATTCCGGAATGCGCGAAAGCATCATACGCCTGCGCCTGCGTCGTATTTCAATAGGAAGCTCTGGTTTAGATATTTGTTCAGCCTCTTGTGCTAACATATTTTCCCTTCCTTTTATTTTGATCTCTACAGTTTTTATCGGTTTGATAGTCTTGAAAAATAAATGACATTTTTGAAAAAAGATATTCTCCCTCACCCATTGCTGGGAGCATTTTTTAGCCAACATTGCTTACGGGTATCCGTTCCCATTTTTTATGAAAAAAGGAGCGGAGCTTAACAACGTCAGTGTCTAATGCTCCCAGTAATAAAGGAGGCGGATTTTATTAATCCACTCTTTTTATCGATAAATAAAAAATAAGGATAAATTATGAGAGATAGCAAAAAAGAACAGCATTGGATTTTAAGGCGTCTTAAGCTTTCAAAGTTCGCAGAACACGTTTACCAGTGGCAACAAAATCTAATAGTAAAATTTGTTGAAAAACCTAAAGAGTTAAAAACTATCTATAGATTTGTTCATGAGCGCTATATAGACGCCGGCATTATAGAACCTCAGCCTAATGGCCTATGGGTTACAAAATATCATTTATTTCCTGATACTAAAGTAGTAGCTGCTTATCTTAAAAATGACTCCAATTTTGAAAAGCCCATTTGCACGGCAACTATCGTATTTGATAAACTGAAAAGAGGCCTTCCTTGTGACGGAATATACCAAGACATATTGGATGAATTAAGAGCCCAAGGGAAAAAGTTAGTTGAACTATGTTCTCTTGCAGCTTTGCCAAATTTACAGGCAAGAAACGCTTATTTCATTCTTTTTAAGATGCTTTATAAATATATCGAGCAAAAAAGATATACTGATATCGTAGTAGTAATCAAACCGAAACATAGAAGTTTTTATAAAAAAATTTTACGATTCAGGTGTTTTAAAGAAAGAACTTATCCACGTTTTAGAAATGTTACTGCTCTTTTGGCACATCTAGATTTAATCCATGCAGAAAAAGAATATAAAGAAATATACAGCGAATTTCCTAAAGATTACAACTTATATCTATTTTTTAAGAGACCTTTATATTAAGCAATCAAGCGTCTTTCTGAAAGGACCATATCAAAGTGAAGAGAAAAGAACCTCTGAAAATGTGGAGGAAAAGAAGGAAAAAGTCTCCAGAAGTCCATATAAAAATGCCAAAAATCTTTAGATTTCATGTTCGTAATACGCGAAAGCTCCCAAATATCGCTTAAAAAGCTTATATCCAACAAAAAATCAGCAAAAAGACGCCCTTCAGGGAACTCTCCATAAAGGGAGTAATATTTTTCCCTGACAGTGGTAAGGTCAAGACGTTCAAGGATAGCGGGAGCATCATAAAGATTTTTGTAGTATCTCACCGGACCTATAGGCGTAAATAGGAAAATTTTTTCATAGAACTCCCTGTGCTTTGGATGAATAGAAATAACAAAATCGGTAGCGCCTTTTTTGCGTGCGTAGCGGTATAGGAGACGAAAGACATAAAGAAGACCATTCCGATAGCAAAAGTCACGCTCTGCAGCAAGACAGGTTATTTCTGCAAGTTTGCGGCCTTGGTCTCTTAAGGCATCCAGTTCTGCTTGGTAAGTGCTGTCGCTTGGAAGGCCCAACTGCGAATCAAGCACAACGGTGGCCGTGCTCACAAGGGTTTTGTTTGTGCCGGATAGCTTAAATCCCAGACAAACCCTGCTCTCAGGAAGTGCCTGGTAGGGTGTGTAAAAAAGTTCCCTTTCATTGGGGTGGATCAATTTGCAGGCCAAATAACGACTATACACCAAAGAGAAGGCTTTCCTGAAATCTTCTCTATTTTTGGCAAAAGAGGCCTTGTATGCGCTGCTTTTAAGAACATCAGGCACTTTGGAAAGCAGTAAGCGCCTGCGCTGCCACCAAGAGTTTTCGCCTTTCGTAAGCCCCCTCCTATTTTGAGGAAATCCTCACTTTTTAACTTTCTGCACAGGACAAAAGATAGCCATGTTCTCAAAAAAAAGAAAGAGATCTTTGCATTTTTTAACTATTTTTTTGGCTAGCGTTTTAACGAAATGGGAAAAATTTTTCCCATAGTGAGAAAAAATTTTCCCATTGGAAAAGGACACAAAGCATTTTTATGGTCCCAAAAGGGTATTTTTCTTTCATTTTTCTTTTGAAAAATGTGTCTATTTTTGGCACAGTCCTTGCATTCTAAATAGAAAACAAACAAAAAGTTTAAAAGGAGGTGGGATGGGATTTAAAAATTTTGTTAGCAGTTCAATTAACCTGTTTTCGAAAAAAAACAAAAATTAAAAGTAAAAGGAGGAAAGGGATGAGAAAGTTTAGTATTTATTTGAGTGTTATTTTGCTGGCGCTTTTTATCAGCACCAGTGCATTTGCTATCCAGTGGCCCACTATCTGGAAGGGTAAATTCACCAATTGGGAATACTTTAATCCAAACGCAGTGCCTGGTCAGGTTTCAGCGGATGGAATTGAGGACAACTGGGGTATTGCTCGCATGACCAGCATTTATGATCTCACAGATCCTAACCAGCCCCAAGTATGGAGTGATGTTGCTGGAGATAATAACTCTTTAAGAATTTTCTTCTGGGGCTTGGACTTGGCTGAGTGGGATAATAATACCCTTGATTACAAGATGCATGCAGCTGATACTGGTGCTTATTTAGAACTTTATGAGTGGAACGAAGACTGGGATGTTTCTATCGTTGACCCTGCAAACCGTACAAGCACCGAAGAATTTGCCGGTATTACCAATGGTGGAACTTTGCTTGCCCGTTTTGAATTCACCTATGGTGTAGTACCTGGAGATAACGAAACCATCGCCGCGGGAAGAACTAACGATACCAATAATCCCCCCCAAGGAGATGGTCAGGCCTATTTAAAGGTAGTTCCTAATGTAGGGACCATGTGGGAAATTTTTGACCAAGACCGCAACGCAGTTTTAGCTGCTATGGCAGCAGATGGAATTGTCCCTCAAGATCCCGATGCCATTGACCCCGAAGCAGATATCTGGCTTAAGTTTAGCTTTTCTCCCGATTCACTGACAGATTTCGACCTTAAATCTGAAGACCCTGTTTACGGGGCCACTCCAGAGCCTGCCACCCTGGTACTTTTGGGCGCTGGCATGCTCCTTGTGGGAAGTGTCGTAAGAAAACGCACCAAGTAAAAAAAAATTTCATCATAAAAATTATTTAAGAAAGGGGCCTTAAAGGCCCCTTTCTTCTTTTTCGATAAATTTTAAGAAAAGGCCATTTGATCTTTGTAATAACAATTTATAAAAAAATCTGAATCTATGTTAATATGCCGGAAGAATAAAGAGACCACGAAAAAACAAGTCGCCTCTTGATCACGGACCAAGGTGATATTGCTACGGCGAACTATGCCTATCTCACATGATTTTATAGAGTAAATAGCAACTTAAAGGGAAATTAAAAATGCTCAAACTACCAGAACGCGTCTTAGAATTAGAAGTGATGCTTTCCCTAGAAGAAGTGCGGGCTTATGATGGCCTGGTACGCAAATACTTAAAAATTTTGCACTTTGGCTTTCTTGAAACCATTATCAACTTCGCCCCTGAAGAAGGCCTATTCCTTGATATTGGCACAGGCACAGGTCACTTGGCTATAGAGCTTGCCAAGCTTTGCCCAAAAATTTCTATCGTGGCGGTGGATCTTTCTGAAAATATGCTCACCGTTGCCCGGGAAAATGCCCAAAAAGAAGGCGTGCTTGAACGCATTAATTTCATGAAAGCTGACGCCAAAAACATTCCCTTTCCTTCTGAGAGTTTTGATTGTGTGTATTGCCATAATATGCTCCACCATATCCCGCAGCCCATAGAGCTTTTGCGCGAAATAAAAAGAGTGGCCAAAAAAGACGCCGCCATCCTAGTGCGCGACCTCATCCGCCTCACACCCCTTGAAAGGGCTTTTCACGTCAACGTTTTCGGTGCCACTTATACTGAACTCATGAAAAAAGAGTATGAAGACTCCATCAAAGCTGCCCTGAGTAAAGAAGAATGGTGTGAGCTTGCCCAGATAATTGCCATCCCTGGCGCACGGGTGACTTATCAGTTTGTAACCCACCAGAGCCTTGAGCGCCCTTCCTCAAGACGCCGGAAAAAATATTTCAAGGTTCCCGTGCCCCCTCAGATAAGAATTGCTACCAGTTTTTACATCTCTAAGCCCTATGACTGGCACTTACCCAAGCCTGAAACTAAACTATCCCCTGAAATTGAAACCGTACTTAAAGCAGCAAGTTGGGCACCTTCAGGGGATAACCTTCAGCCCTGGCGCTTTAAGCTAGAAGGTGAGAACACCATCCATTTTCTTTATGACCCTGTGGTTGATACCTCTTTTTTCAATTTCGAGCAAAACGCCACCATCTTTGCCGTGGGTGCTGCCCTTGAAAACGCAAGCTACCTCTTAGAAAAAGCCCATATCGGGCATAATTTTGAGTTTTCCCCTGAAAAACAAGACCGCTATCATAAACTTGTCGTGTTGAAGATTAAATGGCCAAAAGAGAAAGCCGATCTTGAAGACATCTTGCTAAAAAGCCCTGTTGTCAAGCGCACTACCAACCGTAAGCTTTATGAAAGAAAAGACCTAACGGAAAAAGCCCGGGAAAAGATTATCTCCTGCGGCAAAGACCTTGGCATAGAAGTAAAGATCTTAGAGGGGAAAAAGCTAGAAGACCTTGCTGAATTGCTTTATCTGGCAGACCTAATCCGGGTGGAAAGAAAAGACCTTCACGAATTTTTGCACGACACCATCCGCTGGTGCCCTTCTTGCCAGGTATTGGGAGACGGCATGCCCATCAAATCTCTTGAAGCAGGCGCCCCTGGGGAGCTTGTGCTCAAAGCTACCAGGCCTTGGTCGGTAATGAAAAATCTTAATAAACTAGGCTTTGCCAGGGCCATGGCAGAGCACACTAAAAAGCTTGCTTTGTCCTCTAGCGGGATAATGGCCTTTTGTGCCGAAAGCCTTGATGAAAAGGCCTACTTTAACGTGGGAAGGGCTTGTGAGCGCGCGTGGCTTTCCTTGACTGAAATGGGTCTTTTTGCACAACCCCTTGCCGCAGCGCCTCTTTTTATGATTCGCTGGCAAAAGGGAAGATGGTTTGATTTTACTGCCAGGCATCAGTTTTTTATGCAAAAAATAGCAAGGGGCTTTGAGCGCCTAGGGCTTAAAAATTGCCTGATGTTTTTGCGTTTTGGCGTGGCAGAACCACCTTCCGCCCGCGCCCCTCGTAAACCGGTAACTGATTTCGTCATCTCATAAAAACAGGGCTCCAAATGCGAATGTAGGGGCGACGCATAGGTCGCCCTTACCCAATGGCGCAAATTTCCTACTCGCCTATTACCTGTTCACCCACCCTTCAATTCCCGTAGGGAGTGAACTGTGGGCGTAAGGCGAGATCTGTGATCTGTGATAGGTAGGTTGTAAAGGTTCTAGAGGTTCTAGGGGTTGGGATCCGTTCCCATTTTTCGGAACGAAAAATAGGAACGGATCCTAAGGATAGCCAGGACGAAAAACTCTCATAAATCCTGAAAATGTTCGCACGTGTCAGTGAATTTAAGTTAAAATGTCACGAAAAAGCTCACGGGAGCATAAAATGCCGTGGTTTTACATAGCTCTAGCCGGAGTTTTTTGGGGGCTTGCAAGTCTGGTACGAAGCATCCCTTACCCCTTAACCCCTTTTGTAGCAGTTTTTCTTTTTCTCGTCTGGCCCAATAAGCGCCAGGGTCTTTTGGTAGGCCTTGTCTTTTTCCTGGCTGTTTTTGTTACGCTTTCCCCCTGGATAATACGTAACTACCAAACCTTTGGCCATTTTGTAGCGGTAGATACCATGGGGGGGCTAAACCTCTACATGGGAAATTACGAACACACCCCCTTACATCGCGCCTGGGCAGCAGTGGATAACCCCCCTGAAATTGCCTGGTATCACGGACATGAAAAAGAACTTGCCTCGCTTAACGAAGCTGAAAAGCAACGCTGGGCTATTAAGGAAGCGCTTGCCTTTATGAAAGAACATCCTGGCCTTACCGCCCTGCGCACCGTAATAAAAGCAGCCAACTTCTGGCAGCTTGAACGCACTATCATTGCAGGAATGCAAAAAGACTATTTTCCAGGCCTTCAAAACAGGTTCCTTGAAATAGTCTTTGCCTTAAGCATTCTTCTGGCTTATGTTTTAGTAGCAATTTTCGGTTTTTCCGGGCTTTTTTGGGAAACCAGTACCTGCCTCACAAAAAAGAAAGTTCTAACAAGCAGCTGCACCGCGCTTTGGTTTTTCTGGTTAATCATTCTTTATTTTACCGCTATTCACGCCTTGGTCTTCGGACACTCGCGCTATCACCTGCCCCTTGTGCCAATTCTTTGTATGTATGCGGCTTTCTTAACAGTTTCTTTCAAGGAAATTTGGCAGACTAAACGCCGCTTTTTGCTGAAAATAATGATTCCGGTAAGTGTTTTTTTCGGGGCTATCTGGATTTACGATGTCTTTATCGGTAGCAGGGAAAAAATCGAAGCCCTTTTGCAAAAACTTCTTTAAATGACAATCCCTGTTTTTCATGCTGAGGGAGTTAGCACCCGAAGAATCCACCCCTGTCCAGCCATGCCGGGGACGAAGCGACCAAAGCATCCCACTGATCGATTGTTGGATCCTTCGCTTCGCTGACGCTCCGCTCAGGATGACCACTTGACACTGTCATGCTGAGGGAGCGTAAGCGACCGAAGCATCCACAGGAAGATTAGAGGGCTAAGGGCAAACGGCGAAAGGTTGGCAGTGATCAGTAACCTGTGAGCTGTGATCGGTATGTTGGATAGGTTCTAGAGGTTGTAGAGGTTCTAGAGGTTCTAGAGGTTGTAGAGGTTGGGATCCGTTCCCATTTTCCGGAACGAAAAATGGGAACGGATCCTTCTCTAAGTAGCTGTCCCGTGGAAGTATCCTTGCGAGCACCGCATTTCCATTGTCATAGCAAGGGAGCGCCCCCTTCTGTGTCATTCTGAAGGTGCGTTAGCACCTGAAGAATCCACAGATGGTTCTAAGCGACCAAAGCTATCCTATGAAATTGCTTTGTCGGCCTACAAATCCGCTCGCCACGACACTTTGTCGGATAAAAGAATTTTTATTAAGATAAGGCTCTGCAAAAAATAAAATGAAAGAGACTTTTAAAAAATTGCCGAGATCAGTTTTGCAAGCACAACCGTAAGGATCCTGGCAATAAAAACTTAAATTTAAAAATGAAACTGTATCACCTATCAGACTTACATCTTGGGGCATCGGCTCCTTCTTTTTCTGCTGGCAAAAGAGACGCCCTGGTGCTCAAAAAATTAAAAGAGATCTTACGCAAGGCAGAAAATGAAGGTGTTTTTGCGATAATACTCGCAGGGGATATTTTTGACTCAAACGCAGTGCTGACCACCCTTGCTAGGAGTTTTTTTGAGATACTTTGTGAGTTCCCAGAGCTTTGCTTTGTCCTTATCCCTGGAGGTGGAAGCTTTCACCAAGGCGAAATCTCAGGCCATGATGCCTTTGGCCCGGATTCTGTTTATTTGCGCCCGGAAATAAAACCATACCTTGAAGCTCAACATATAAACCTTCTTACGCCCGATAACTCCGCCACGTTGATAGACTTTTCAGGGAAAAAAATCGGCTTTTATGCCGGCTTTTTTGCTTTTCCTGATGTTTCTCTTTTTCCTTCAGCTGATTATCACGTAGCCATAATGCACGGAGCCTTTGGCCCAAATCAGGCTTACGAAACTCCCCTTCCCCAGGAAGTTCTTTCAAGCTTCGATTACCTGGCTCTTGGGCATTACCACGGGTTTAAAAAGCTTGCGGAAAACGCCTTTTATAGCGGAGCCTTTGTCCAATTCGAGTATCTCCCCGGAGAAAAGGCCCTGAGCGGTTATCTTGAAGTCAGTCTCGCGCCAAAGGGCCTTTTAGTTGAGCGAAAGGTGCTCGAAGGAGCCCCTTCTTTTCTGCGCCTGTGTGTAATGAGCGAAAACGACCTGGACAAGATCAAGAACCTTGATTTTGAACATACTTTTTTGCGCGTTGAATCCTACCTTGAAAACTTCAAAGAAGAGCTTGCCGCACTTTGCAAACACTTTCCCGGGCACATACAAATCGCAGAGGGGGCGGAAATCCCCAAGGCAGACCTCATCTTCTATCAAACCTTTGAGAAACTACTTGAAGAGGTCCCGGATGAACTTCAGGATGAAGTGCGGGAGTTTGTCCTTTACGGGCTTTTAGTCTCACAAAAGCCCTCAGCTCTTAAATCCTTTCTGGAAGAAAAATACCTGAAATGAAACTCATAAAGGCAGTCTTTAAAAACTACAAAATCCTTGAAGAAAGCGAGTTCAGCTTCAAAGAAGGCCTTAATTTCATTAACGAAGCAAACGAATTCGGCAAATCAACCATTATTGAAGGCATTGTCGATGCGTTTTCTTTAAATCCCGCAAGCCTTATCCCCAAAAAAACCGAAGGCAAAGAAATCCCCCCGGTTATCAAAATCGCCTTTGTCATTCAGGAAGATACTTACGAACTCAAAATAAACGCCCAGGAAGAAAGGGTCTTCCTAAAAGGCAAAGACGGTACCGAGCTTGAAAGCCCCCAGGGTATCAAAAAATTTTTGGCAGCTAAAGGCTATCAGCATTTTCCCCACGTGTTAGAAGGGCTTTTGGTCTTAAAAGAACGCGATCTTTCTGTAGGGGCAACCCGGGGCCTAAAAGACATCTTCGATGCAGTGCTTCGCTCAGCAAGTGTTGAAAACCTTGAGAATCGCATACGAAACGAGTTTATCCTTCAACGTGCCGGGCTTCGCCAAAAGCCCTTTGGCCAGCAAAAAAGGGCCCTTGAGGAAAAACTTTTAGATCTTGAAGAAAAACTTTCCTCGCTTTTGCGAGAAAAAGAAGAATTCGAAAAAAACAAAAAAAACCTCAAGAAAATCAAAGAAGAAATAAAAAATTTGAGCCAGAAGCAAAAAGAGCTTTTGCAAAAATACGAACAATTAAAACACATGCGGGCTTATCTTGAGCTGCGTGCCCTTGAACAGGAAAAAGAAAACCTTGAAAAAGAGCTTAAAAATTTAGTTGCTAGGGAAGAAAAACTAAACCGGGAAGTCTTAAATCTTGCGGAAAAAATCAGCTCTTTAAAAAAACACATAGAAAAACAAAACGAAGAAATAGCAAAGCTTATTGCCGCCAAGGAAAAGATAAAAGTTCTCAAAGATCGTTTACAAAGGGTTGAAAAGGGGCTTTGCCTTTTTAAGGAAATCCAGCAAAAAGAAGCTGCACTTGGAGATAGTAAAAATCTAGATCCAGAGGCCCTTGAAACCAGCCTTCGTGACTGGAAGACGTTTTTAGCCCTTAAAAAACGGGCTCGGGGTCTCATCAAGATCCTTTCTGCCAAGGGCCAGGTATTTGTAAATAGAATTCCTGCTGAAGGGCAAGAAATAGCTTTTCAAGGTAGGGTACGTCTTGAGTATCAGGACCTTTGCCTTGACATTTTTGCTGATACTAAGGTGGCGGATCTTTCCGAGCGCGAGGAAAAACTTGGACAAAAATTCGGCAGCCCAGAAAACCTCTTATCAATTATCAAGAAGTTACGAGAACTCAAAGGGCTTTACGAACAGACTAAATACTACGAAAGTCTTGATGAGCTCTTGAAACAGAAAAACGGACTTACAAAAGAACTTGAGTCTCTTTTTGCTTCTTTGGCCTCGCTTGAGACCAAAAGAAAAGAACACGAAAAGCTTAAAGAAGAACTTACAAGGCATGAGATTCAGGAAAGAAAACTCCAACAGGAGATCTTTCAAGCAAGGGAAAGAAGTAAAACCCTCTCAGAAAAGCTTTCGGCCCTTGAAGATGAAATAAAAAGTTTCCCGCGGGATTTTGAAGAAAAACTTTCCTTAAAAACCCTGCGAGCCTACGAGGGCTTAAGTCTCAAAGACATTTCGGAAAAGATCTCGCAAGCAGAAAAGAGCCTTTTACAAATGGAACAAAAGCTTAACGATCTAGAGATAGAACGAGTTCGCTTTGAAGAAAGAGTGAAGCGTGAGCCAGATCTTGCCCGTTTTGAGGATCTCCTCAGGGAAAAAGCGCGCCTTGAGCAGAAAATTTTGCGCTTAAACCGCCTGGAAAAAGTCCTGCGTATTTCTGCGGACTTGCTGGCACGCTTGAATGCCGAGCTTAACAGAGAATATCTCCGCAATTTTGAAGAACACGTTGCCAAGTACTTTTCCCTGATAACTGGTGGAAGATACCAAAAAGTTTCCTTTAAAGAAGAAAGCCTTTTTTTCGACCGAGAAGCTTTTGCCAAAAACTGGGAAGCCGTAAGGGATGATGGCAAACGTTTTGAGATTGACAGGCTGTCTGACGGCACCAGGGCACAGCTTCTTTTGGCTGCACGTTTGGCCCTGGTAAGGCTCTTTTTTAAGCGAGAGGCCTTTTTCCTTTTTGATGAACCCTTTGCCTATTTTGACAAACACCGCAGGGAAAGAACCATCTCTATCCTCAAAAATCTGGCAGAAACTGGCTGGCAGGTCATTGTAATGAGCGCTCACAAGTAAAAATTTTGCTACTTCTGGGGACACTTAAAGGGATAACACGGAGCCCTATCACCTGATCATCTGACTGGTAACGAGAGGAGATCCATTAAGGCGGAAGAAGTGATCCCTGTGCCTGACACAATGATAGATCTAGATTGCTTCGCTCACTCAGTTCGCTCGCATGACCAAATAGCAGGCATTCGCTCAAAATGACACTTCCCCGGGACAGCTGCTTGGAGAAGGATCCGTTCCCATTTTCATTCCGAAAAAACGGGAACGGATCCCAACCCTCTACAACCTCTACAACCTCTAGAACCTATCCAACACACCGATCACTGCTCACAGATCACAGGCCACTGATCACTGCCAGCCTTTCGGCCTTAGCCTTTTGCCTTTAGCCCGTTTAATCGACCAGTGGATGCTTCGGTCGCTTCGCAACCTCGGCATGACAGGATAGGAAACTGTCATCCTGAGCGGAGCGAAGGATCCAGATCGATCTAAAAAGTTGTTATCTAACCCGATGAAAACCGCGAAGTTTCATGAGTTCTTCGTAAAGCCTGCGTAATCTGATAAAGGCCTCGTGGTCTCCCCCCTGATCGGGATGAAGTTCACGTGCCCTTTTTCGAAAAAGGCTTGAAATTTCTTCTTTCCCCATGCGCAAAAGGGCTTGCTCTGAGACCTGAAAAAGGGCTGCTGCCTTGGCCAAAACCTCATGTAAATTTTCACGCTGGCGTGCCGCCAGGTGGGCTTGATGGGCCTCAAAAAAGCGTCGCTGGGCCTCCAGGCGATCAAAATACATGATTACGTAACGCGAAAGGTAGTCCTTCAAAACGGTTTCTTGCGAAAGCCCCATGCGGTAGCTTGCATCCTCTGAAAGCTTGCAGAGCTCTTCAAGAAAAGCCTTGTCGAGCTCTTCAAGCATCTGGGCTTCAGGATGATATTTGCTCAAACGATGGGCAAAATGCCTGGCTAACCCAAAAGAAGTGTAGATGTAGGCCAGTGTCTCTTTGGGCCGCAACTTATCTTCTGCAGCCATAATGTATTGTTCGATTTCATCGCGGCTTTTCTCATATAAGACATTGAGAAAAGACAGAGGTTTGTTCAACAAAAAGTCGATATTGGTGCCGCCAAATTTCAAAAACAAAAGACGCCGACAATCAAAGATGTGATAATTCTTTTGGCGGGCAAGCTGTTCCCGAAAAGAGATCTTTTGCCTTTTTACGACGTGATGAGCCGAAAAATTATCAACCACCCGGCGGATATGTGGACGCACAAAGGGCCAAAAGATTTTCTCTAGTTCGAATTGGTCGGTCTTAATGCCTTGTTTGGCGAGCTCGGTGATAATAACTTCGTCGATATAAAAGCTATTGCCACCCGGATAGATGATATAGCGCGAAGGGTTGCGACCAAGGGCTAAAAGATCTCTACTGCGCCACAAACCATCGGCAAAATAAGACTCACGAATAAAATAGTAGGTAAATTTTCCGTGCTTTTGTCTTGCTAAATACAACTTAAAAGGCCTTTTTAGTATTCAGGGTTTATTTTACCAGGAAAAACAGGACGGGACAATTGAGAACAAGTCGCAAAAAGGCCAGGCATGTGCCCGGCCCTTGAAAACGTTAGAAGCTAATGCTTACCCCCACGCCACCGTAGAGGAAATCATGGTTATCAGTAACAGAGGCTTTTTTGATAACTTTTTTGGCATCACTGCTTAAAGCAAAAGAGTATGCGATCTGGGGAGTAACGGTGATCTGTTTGGTTACAGGGATGCTCAAAGAAGCGCTAAGATTCATGTTCATCCAGCCAGAATAGCCATCATTAGTGTTATCAGGATCAGCATAACCATCTTTTGGATCATCAGAGCTAAGGTAAAGGGCGGTAGCACCAAGGTCTAAGGAAGCATTGTACCAGGGGAGAGCAAAGCTTCTGTCCGCAGAAAGTTCAATCCACCAGCCAGGATAATGGGAAATTTCCTTATAGACGGTGATACCGGCGTTGATCCCGGTAACAGGGCAGGTGCCCGAAAGCCCGGCATAAAGTTCAAAGGAGTCCGGAAACCCATCAAGCGCGTAATAGATGGTGCCCACGTTAGCGCTTAAACCATAAGGTAGCCCTTCAAAGGTATAGTCCACGGTGAAATCCGTCTCAGTCCACTCAGCTTGGTCAGCACCAACAAGGTCGGTGTCGTAGTTGCCCCAGAAGTTGAGAGAAAGAGCTTTGTAGCCAATGGTCATAGAAGGCTGAACCACAAGAGAATCATCAGAGAAGGCCATGCCGCGCCAGATGTACTGGCTAAGCACGTCAACCGAAAAATCCGCGGAAACATCTTCCGCCTTGGCCTGAGAAAAACCTGCCAAAAGCACACATACCATCAGACAAGCTCCCACCAACCAATTCCTAATCCGATCCATACTTAAACCTCCTTTATTTATTTTGATTTTTTGTGTCTCATGCAACTCCTACTCCTAAAGGCGGGGAAGGTTAACACCTTCCCCGTGTTACGTAAAGCAGGAGGAGGTAAGACCTATATGGCGGCTTCGCCTCGTTCGCCACTTCTTATGCGCATGGCATCGACCACGTCGTAAACAAAGATTTTTCCGTCTCCTATTTCGCCGGTACGCGCAGCCTCAGCAATCACCTTGAAAAGTCGTTCCAAGTCTTCATCCTTACAAACAACCCTTACTTCCATTTTAGGTAACAGGTCAACCCTAAACTCACGGCCACGGAACTGTTCCACAAGCCCTGCCTGGCGTCCGTGACCTTCCACCTGGGCTACGGTCACTCCTGGATGCCCTGCCTTTTCCAGGGCTTCGAGCACGTCTTGTAGTTTTTCTGGCCTTATTATGGCTCTTATCTCCTTCATTTTGTTTACCTCCTAATCACGTAAAATTCAGGATAAGCAGGGGTTCCGTGTTCGATGATATCCACACCCTGAATCTCTTCACGGGGATCAACACGGATGCCCACCAGGATATCAAGCACCTTAAAAAGCACGTAACCAGCACCAAAGGCCCAGATGAAAAGCACCACCGCACCAATTAGCTGGGCAATGAGCTGGTCAACACCACCACCGTAAAGAAGCCCTTTCACAAAAGGCGGCTCAATAGCATAGTTGCCGTAGGTGCCGTCCGCAAAAATTCCAACGGAAATAATACCCCACAAGCCGTTAAAACCGTGGACAGGTACCGCACCAACAGGGTCGTCAATCTTGAGGGCCTCAAGCAAATATACGCCACCTACCAGGATAAACCCAGCGATAATACCAATGACCACTGCGGCCCATGACTCAACCCAGGCACAGGGAGCGGTAATAGCTACCAGCCCAGCAAGAACTCCGTTTAAGGACATACCAAGGTCGAATTTTTTGGTCTTGGCCAGGATAATGAGCATGGCTGTTACCGCTGCCGCTGCCGCAGCCAAAGTGGTGTTAACCGCAATCACCGAAATCCTTA
Organism: Thermodesulfatator atlanticus DSM 21156; assembly: GCF_000421585.1. Classification (NCBI taxonomy): domain Bacteria; kingdom Pseudomonadati; phylum Thermodesulfobacteriota; class Thermodesulfobacteria; order Thermodesulfobacteriales; family Thermodesulfatatoraceae; genus Thermodesulfatator; species Thermodesulfatator atlanticus. The sequence goes on along the minus strand of NZ_ATXH01000014.1, from coordinate 1,609 downwards.
AGTGATGCGCAGAAAAAGTAGAACCTGGGTTAAAACCATACCAGCCAAACCATAAGATGAAGACACCCAGGGCTGCCAAGGGAATATTGTGCCCGGGAATAGCCCGCGGTTTTCCGTTCTTGTCAAACTTCCCATAACGAGGGCCAAGCACCATGGCACCGGCAAGACCAACCAAGCCACCAACGGCGTGAACTACACCAGAGCCTGCAAAGTCAAGGTGCCCAAGACCAAAGGGAAGCTTAGAAAGCCAGCCGCCACCCCATACCCAGTGGGCATAAATAGGATAAATAGTACCTACAATAGCCATGGAATATAGGAAGTAAGCCTTAAACTTAATACGCTCGGCCACGGCTCCGGATACGATGGTGGCTGCCGTAGCAGCAAAGACAAGCTGCCAGAAAAAGGCCAAGTAATTGTCAACATCGTAGCCGTCACCTGCCAGGAAAAAACCAGAAGTACCAATTAAGCCATGCCAATCATTACCCATAAGAAAGGCGTAACCAATGGCCCAAAAAATCAAAGAACCAATACAAAAGTCCATCAGGTTTTTCATAAGAAGGTTGGTAGCGTTTTTGGCCCGGCAAAAACCAGCCTCTACGCAGGCAAAACCAGCCTGCATGAACATAACTAAGAAACCACAAAGAAGAACCCAAACAAAGTCAACCGCCTTACCTGGATCCGACTTGATAGCCTCAGCCCCGGTGGGATCAGCAGCCAAGACTGCCGGGGCTAGAAACAACAAGAAAAGACCTACTAATGAAAAAAAACGCCATCTGCCCATTGCTATACCTCCCTCTAAAATTTTTATTTGTCACTTTATTAAGCAACTAATGTGCCAGTTAACCCTTTGTCTTTGCTATCAAGGTAAAGACCAGTAGAAGTCTTTAAGGTTTATGAGAAAATTACGAAACTGTTAAAAAATTTTACGGGGACCAAAACAAACTGAAACAAATTTGTAAACAGTAAACTTACAATTGTTAGTTTTTTTTTTGCGAAAGCATAAATGGCACACACTTGGCACCGGGCACTAGGCACTAGGCGTTAGGCAACAGGTGGTGGCTTATTGGTGACAGGCAATCAATCATTGCAGGAAGCATTTTTCGGTAAACTTTGCTGCCCGGGATCAGTTCCTATTTTTTGTACGAAAAATGGGAACGGATCCTAATGACGTTAGGTATTTAATGCTGAGAGAGCACCTTATTTTATCATGCTGAAGAACGTTAGCGACCAAAGCATCTACAGGTCGATCTATGGATCCTTCGCCTCACTAACGTTCAGCTCAGGATGACAAAAAGGGAAACCCAAAAAAGAAAGGCTCAGGATGAAATATTAATGGGAACACATTTTATCCGCGAAGGTGTCATAGCGAGGCTACTTGTACACCCGCACGATCCCAGCTACACCGTCATCACGAGGCGTGCTATCGCACGCCGAAGTGATCTCATAAGATTGCTTCGCTCACTGTGTTCGCTCGCAATGACTGACAAAAATAGTGCTTTCGATACCCATTCAATCCAAACCTCGACAACCTCTAAAACCTTTAGAACCTCTACAAATCTGCTACCTGAGATTGCTTCGTGCCTCGCAATGACACGCAAAAAAGCGCTCG
>NZ_ATXH01000013.1 GCF_000421585.1 Thermodesulfatator atlanticus DSM 21156 | reverse complement strand
GAAATTTTCGGCTGCGCATAATTTATGCGTGGAATGATTGGTGTGAATTTTGTCTCAAAATTTCAACAATTTTTAATTGACAAACGAGTTGCACTTGGCCTATAAATATGGCGAGTTTTTTAGGCAAAAAATTAAAGAAAAAAATAAGGAGGAGGTAGACATGGGTAAGAAGCTTTTGATGGTTTTGGCGGCGTTCTTTTTGTTGTGTAGTGGGGCGTATGCCGTAGATGTCAAGTTCCATGGTACGATGTGGAACCTTATCGGCGCTGGTACCAACAACGACATTTTTACTGTTCATCAGGCCTTTGGGGAAAAAGCGTATTATCTTCCTGCCCAGAATGGAAACGTGAGCGATGTCGATTACTACAATGATACCTACACCGATGAAATTAGCGGTTGGTTCGGTCTCACCAAGGCCCGTTTTCGTGCGGAAGTTGCCACTGACGACGGCATGGCCAAGTTTGTTTGGGGTCAGGAAGTAGGAACCGTGGCCTGGGGTGATGGTAGTGATAACCACGGATTTAGTTACTCTGGCGATGGCAAAAACGTTGAGACCCGTTTCCTTTACACCCAGGTAAGCCTTGATCCCCTTGGGGTACCTGGTTATATCCGCCTTGGTCTTCAGCCCACCAAGATCAACACCTGGGTCTGGACCGAGACAGCTCCTGGGCTTACCTACCACTACAAAGATGACTGCTTGAACCTCATGGCTGGTTTTTACCGCGTAAAGGCTGATAACACCGCTGGTGGTTTGACTGATGGTAGCGAGGCCTGGGTGCTTAAGGCTGATTACAAACTTGACGATGCCACCACCCTTGGCGGTTTCTTCATTTACCACGACATGCAGGATAATGGGTTTAATGACGGCAGTAATATCAATTACTACCCCAAAGACTACTATCTTGGTTTCACCGGTAAGACCACCATCGATCCTGTAATGCTTTCCTGGGATCTTATCTATCTTGGCGGTACTACTGATGTGTATGATACCGGGACAAACACCTGGCTTGATGACATTGATCGCAGCGCCTGGTTTGGCCGTTTGACTGCTGGTTTCAAAGTGAACGACCAGTTCAAGGTCTCTGGTACCGTGGCTTATGCCAGCGGTGATGACGACGTAACTGATAAAGATGCTAAAAACTTCCTTTCCATCGACGTGGACGTGCCCATTGGTATCATCTTCTTCAAAGACAGCATGCTTGCAGACTGCGATATGTTCTTCAGCGAGGCTCCCTATTTCGGTTACAGTGGCGCTATGATTTTCATGGCTGATGGTACCTACCAGATCGACGACAAGAGCAAGGTCCGCGGCGCTGTTATCTGGCACCGTACTGCTAAAGACGTAAAATACTATGACAAAAACGGCAATGAACAGAGCGATAAAGACATGGGTGTGGAACTTGATATGTGGTATGACTACACTTACAACAAGAACGTGAGCTTCCGCGTAGAAGCTGCATACCTTTTTGCTGGGGATGCCTTGAACGCCTTTGCCAGCGACAAAGATGCTGACGATGTCTTCTATGCTGGCGCTGGTGTGAAGTTTAAGTTCTAAGCTTACTACGCTTAAGAGACTCTTAAAGGGGGGGCCTTTAGGCCCCCCTTTTTTCATTTCGACCCATGGATGCTTCGGTCGCTTCGCTTCCTCAGCATGACAGTGGAAGTTTGTTTACTTGCGCGAATGAAGGATCCTTTGTTGAAATGCTCGGAGGATACAAGGGAAGGCGGCTACTTAACCGCAAATTGAAAAAAATTATAAATTAACTTACAATTTGAGAAGCAACTCTCCAAAAATGATTGGTGGCTAAACAAAATGCCTGTAAGCGTTTCTCTTATCCGTAAAATCAGCGAAGTTGAGCCCCCTTTAAGGGAAGTGTTGCTTTCCATCCTGGAGGAGATAGAAAAGCAGCGCTCCCAAATGGGAGATCAGGTCACTAAAACCGAATTCAACGAACTAAAAGAAATCGTTCGTGATCTTAGCAACCATGTAAAAGAACTTGCCGAGGCGCAAAAGCGTAGTGAAGAGCGCCTAAGTCGTCTAGAACAGGTGGTCGCTGAGCTAGCTGAGGCTCAAAAGCGCACGGAAGAACGCCTAAACGAACTTGCTGAGGCCCAGAAACGTACCGAACATGAAATTGCCAAGCTTGCTCGTGGGCTTCAGCGCACCAGAAGAGAACTTGGCGGCCTTTCTCGCACCGTGGCCTATGCCCTTGAAAACGAGGCTTATAGGCATCTTCCGTCCTTCCTTAAGGAAAAACTTGGTCTGGAAGTCTCGGAAAAGATAATCCGTACCTACGTGGCTGACGAAGAGATAAATATCTTCGCCAAGGCTCGCCAAAACGGAAAAGAAGTCCTCCTGGTTGGTGAAGCTGTCCTTAAGCTGGATGACCCGGCTAAACTCAAGCAGCTTTGGAAAAAGATAGAGATCGTAAAAGAAGAAATCGGTGGCGAAGTGGTTCCTATTATTGTCACTCATTTTGCTAAACCAAACGTCCTTGAACGGGCTAAGAAGGCTGGTATCATCGTAGTGCAAAGTTTTGAATGGATTTAAGAGCCACAGACGAAGAGCATGTCCTGACCTGAATACCTGAGCCCCAGAAAAAAAAGCAAAAGGTCTGTTAATCATTCTTTGCCTAGTCGGGTATTCACGCCCTTAACAAAAATTTCTCTTTGCCAAAGTGGGAGTTTTGGCCTAAATTGAGCGGCAAAACCCTTCTGGGGAGGCCTTTTATGAAAGGAAAACATGTACTTTTTTTTATGCTCTTGTTTTTTTTCCTCTGCTTGCCGAGTTCCTATGCAACTCCAACTTTTGAGCAGATATTTAATGATTTAAAGCCGTTTTCTGCAAGAGTCATCGTCGAGCAGGGGGCCTTTTATTTAAATGTCGGGCAAAACAAAGGGATAAAACCCGGGGAATGGTGGCGCATTTATAGAGAAGGCCCCCGAATAGTAGATCCTGTTACCGGAAAAGTCCTCGGTGCTAAAGAGAATCCTGTCGCGGTAGCCCAGGTGGTCAAAGTTTTTGATAATTTTTCCGAGCTAAAAGTCTTTTGTCTTAAGCCCGGGTGTGCTGTGGCCAATGCTACTCTTGCCAAGCGTTTTGATGGATTTAAGTCATATTTTTATGACCTATCTGGAAAGGGACTTCCTTTTTATGAGCGGCTTAAAGCTGGCCTTATCAATCTTTCCTGGGAGCCCTACCAGCAGGTTTCAAGTCGCAAGGCCATCTCGCAGCCTTCGCAAGCCTTGGTCTTTGTTGCTGATAAAAACTTTTTGTATGTTTATAGCGATGGCCACACGCTTGGTGTATATGCCCTTGGCTCTTTGCGTCCCACTTATGCGCCAGCTTATAATCGTTATGCCAAACCATACCAGCTGGTTGGCCGCCTGGGCGAGATTGTTTATCACCTGGAAGTCCAGCGCTTTGGCCCTTATTTTTACATCGCCTCTTTGACTAAAAAGGCCATTGAGCTTCAGCGCCTGAGAGGCCCGGAACATTACACGTACAAATACAAAGGTTTTGGAGATTTGATTCATTTCTCAGTGGGTAAAGATGGCCTGATAGCCCTCAACATCTTTGACGGCAAAAAGGTCATTTCCCGGATAATTCGTTTTAGCAATGGAAATTTTTACAGAGTTACCAAGGATTCAAGTTACATCTTGCGTTTTTTTGATTTCGATGGAGACGGAATCAAAGAGACGCTTCTTGGCCAGAACTTTGATAACGAGGATTTCTTCGGCACTGGGGTTTTTATCTTAAAGATAGACGGCGAAAGACTTAAAAAGCTTTCAAGCCTTAAGGTGCCGCGTAACTTTCAGATTTTTGGATCATTTTTTGCGGACTTAAACCGGGATGGTAAACGCGAAGTTGGCTTTTTTAATCCCGGGCGCAAACTAGTGCTTTATCAAGAGCGAAAACGCCTCTGGACTTCTAACGTTAAATTCGGCGGCGGCATTCAGTATGTCTATCTCGATCAGCCTGAACCAGAGATCCAGACCCCGAACAAAATAATGATTTGGCCTAATCCGGAGATCGTAAATTGGCAGGGTTGGCCACGGGTGTTTTTACCTTTTAACGAATACGATATCTTGGGCGGGCTTTTCTCTGGCCCAAAACGCTCTACCATAGCGGTCCTTTATCTTACCAGGGAGGGATACCAGTTATTTTTCTGGCGTCATACTTTCCCAGGGGCAGTGCAGGCTGTTTTTTCTAATGGTAAGGAAATATATTTTGTTGTAGTTTCAGGGGACTTTTTCAAAGGCGAAGGTCAGACGAAAATTTATAAAGTTCCCATACCGCAGTTTATGCAGGAACTGAATTACTAAGCTTGAAACAACCTTTGTGGGGTGCTAAATATTTTTGTTGCTGGGAGCATTTTTTAGTTGATCAAGCTCTCAGGGATCCTTGACGATATCGGGTGTTTAATGTCCGCATTAAATCTTAGCCGGCGTAGCTCAGCTGGTAGAGCAGCGGATTCGTAATCCGCAGGTCAGGGGTTCAAGTCCCCTCGCCGGCTCCAGCCTTTCCTTTAAACTGCTTGTTTTTTCATGTTAAATATGAAGAGACAGTGAGGGATCTCCTACGTAAGTATGGCCGGGAAGTGCCAGAAGACCAGGGGGACTCTTAAGTGTCTTCCAAATGGAAGAGGCTTGAAAGGCTTAAACGCAATCCGAAAAACGTAAAGTTTCGGGATCTTGTGTCCCTTCTCAAGGCTTTTGGTTTCTCTCTTGAAAGGGTAACCGGGAGCCACCACATTTTTACACATCCCAAATGGAATGGTATCCTGAATATCCAGGACCGAGGTGGAGAAGCTAAACCCTACCAGGTGCGTCAGGCAATAAAAGCCATCGAGGAGGTTTGCAAATGCACCGATACCCTATAATCATCTTCTTTAGCGAAGAGGATAATTGCTATGTGGCCGAAGCTCCTGATCTTAAGGGGTGTTCTGCTGTGGGAGATACTCCGGAAGAGGCTCTGAAAGAAATCCAGGTTGCCATAAAAAACTGGCTGGAGATTGCTAAAGAAAAAGGCATCTCCATTCCCAAACCTTCTCGCCGAGCGGCTTAAAAAAGCCGCTTAAGACAAAGCCCCACGAGACACCCTGCCACATGGAGTCTCCTGTTCCCGTTTCGGCTAACTTTCGGGTATTTTCGGGCCTTGGTCAATAAAACGTAGAAATCGAAGCTTTTTATTTCGAGGGAACGTTTTTACCCAAAAATCCCGAAAGATCACTCTGACGTAAAAGTCGCTTTTTATGGAGGGTGTGAGTGAGTTCGCCACGTTGGCCCTTACGGCCTTGAAACTTCTTGCTACTGCTGTGGATTTCGTTATATAAGGATTTAGATCCTATTGAAAAGGTGGAAGTCTTTGGAAAGGCGGCATTTATGGCTCCTTTTAGATACCGTTTTAATGGGCTTTGTCGGCGCTATTGCCGCCTATGTGTTTGCACATCTCGTTAATCTTGGCCAGGAGATTTTTCTTCACCACCTGGCTCAATACAAGCCTCCAGGCCTTCCTACCGAGGGTGGAAGCACCGAAGAATGGATTGGTCCTTATGGTCTTTTGTTGATTCCCTTTGTCACCACCTTGGGAGGCCTTTTAGCAGGGCTTGTAGTTTATCTTTTTGCTCCTGAAGCCAAGGGTCATGGTACTGATGCGGCCATCAGGGCCTTTCATTTTGAAGAAGGGCGGGTGCGGCCACAGGTGCCCTTTGTTAAGATGATTGCCTCTGCGATAACCCTTGGCTCAGGTGGTTCGGCAGGTCGCGAAGGCCCTACCGCTCAAATTGGTTCTGGGATCGGGGCTATTTACGCCCAGCTTACCAACCGCCCGCCCCATGAGAGGCGCCTTCTATTGCTTATGGGGATGGCAGCGGGGCTTTCGGCCATTTTCCGTTCTCCTATAGGGTGTGCTTTTTTTGCTATTGAAGTGCTTTATAGCCAGATAGAGTTTGAGTCTCGGGCGCTTCTTTATTGTCTAATTTCCGCGGTGGTAGCCTATGCCATTTCAGGTTTTTTTATGGGCTGGGAGCCACTTTTTGTACTTCCTTACGACATAGCTATCAAAGAAGCTCATGAATACGTCTTTTTTGCGGTGTTGGGGCTTTTTAGCGGGATTATGGCTGCTTTTTTGCCAGTTATTTTTGGAACCATCCACCATTCCTTTGAGAAAATGCCTCTTCCGCCGTATTTAAAGCCCGCTTTGGGGGGGCTTCTTTTGGGGATTATTGCCCTTTTTCTGCCACAGGTTCTAGGCATTGGTTACGGATGGCTTCAGCGGGCTATAGATGGCGAGATCCCAGGAGACACCATGCTCCTTCTTTCGCTGGCCAAGGCTCTCGCGTTTTCTCTTACCGTGGGCTCAGGCGGCTCAGGAGGAGACTTTGCCCCAAGCCTTTTTGTAGGCGGAATGCTTGGGGGCTTTGTGGCAAGCCTTTTTGGCCAGGCGCCAGCGGCATACGTAGTAGTGGGGATGGCTTCGGTTTTTGGCGCTGCAGCGCGTGCTCCCATTGCTAACAGCTTGATCGTGGTGGAGATAACCGGAGGGTTCCAGCTCCTTCCAGCAGCAGCTTTGTCGGTGATGCTGGCCTATCTTATTCAAACCTATCTTTCGCGCTTTTTACCTTATAAAAGCCTTTATGAGTCCCAGGTGCCAAGCCCGGTGCATTCGCCTGCGCACAGGGGTGAGTTTTTTACCGATGTACTGGCAGGCATCAAAGTAAAAGACATTTTCAAGCCCCAGAAGGTCTGGGCTGTGGTCCCTGAAGACATGACCTTCAGGCAATTTCTTGATCTTTTTGGCCGCACAGAACAGCATTATTTTCCGGTGGTGGATAAAGAAGGCAATCTCGTTGGTATCTTTTCCATAAATGACATCAGGCCTTTCATTTTTAATGAGGACATTAAAGACATTCTTCTCATTAAAGACATTGCCCGCAGGGATGTTATCACTACCTCGCCTTCTGAGGACATCAATACGGTGATGCGCAAGTTCACCATAAGAAACATAGACCAGCTTCCGGTGGTAGCTGACGATGATCCTAAAAGATTTCTGGGGATGATTAGCCGCAGGGAGGTAATAGACTTTTACAACCGCCGCTTAAACGAACTTAAAAGACAAACCGAGACCGGGCCTTGAAAAGAGAACACACACGCCTAATCATTGATTCCCTCTTTTTGGGAGTTGTAGGCTTTTTAGCTGCTCAGGTTTTTACTTTTTTAGTGGATCAAGCGCAGCATCTCTTCCTGATAAATCTTGTGGGCTACGAACCCGGAAAGGTTTTATCAGAGACCGCGCGTTATCTTATCCCGCTTTCCACCACCCTGGGAGGGCTGCTTTCTGGTCTAATTGTTTACAGCCTAGCTCCTGAGGCAGAAGGTCACGGCACAGATGCTGCTATCAAGGCGTACCATTATGAAGACGGTTATATCAGGCCCAGGGTACCTTTTGTGAAAATGATTGCCTCGGCCATTACCATTGGCTCAGGGGGCTCAGCTGGCCGAGAAGGCCCCGTAGTCCAGATAAGTGCTGGCATTGCCTCGCTTTACGCCACCCTTACTAAGCGTTCAGTCCCTGAGCGGCGTCTTCTCTTGCTGGTAGGTATGGCGGCAGGGCTTGGGGCGGTTTTTCGTTCCCCTATTGGCGCGGCCATGTTTGCCATTGGCATCCTCTATAGTGAAATGGACATTGAATCCCATACCGTGCTCTTTTGTTTGTTGGGCTCTGTCACCGGCTACGTGCTAAACGGCATATTTGTTACCTGGGAGCCGCTTTTTCATGTTCCGGATATAAGCGTCACCAGGCCTGATCAATATCTCTTTTTTGCAAGCTTAGGGGTGTGTTCAGGAATTATAGCCATCATTTTGCCAGAGGCCTTTTACCGCATAAGGGATTTTTTCAAAGGCCTTAAGTTTCCCCAGATTTTAAAACCGGCCCTAGGCGGCTTAGGCGTAGGGCTTTTGGCCGTAGCTTTTCCTCAGGTCTTGGGAGGGGGCTATCCCTGGATTCAGGCGGCTATTGATGGAAGTCTTCCGGCAAAGCTTATGCTGGTGCTCATTTTTGCCAAAATTTTGGCCCTAGGGCTTACCGTGGGCTCAGGTGGCTCTGGCGGAGTCTATGCGCCAAGTCTTTTCGTAGGGGCCATGTTAGGTGCCTTGCTTGCTTACTGTTTTCAGGAACCCCCTGCGCCTTACGTGGTAGTAGGCATGCTTTCGGTTTTTGGCGCAGCAGCGCGCGTTCCTCTGGCGACCCTCTTTATGGTTATTGAGATGACTGGAGCCTTTCACATGCTTGGGGCCGCCGCCCTTTCGGTCATTATGGCTTATTTCGTACAGAAATTCTTTTCAAGTGCCTTCCGCTATCAAAGTCTTTACGAGTGGCAGGTTCCCACCAAGTTTGATTCTCCTGCTCATCGCGGAGAATTTTTTCTGGATGTTCTGGCTGAGGCCAAGGTGAAAGACGTTTTTGATCCGAAGCGGAAAAAATGGCTCGTGTTCCCAGAAAGCATGCCTTTTCGGGAGTTTGTAAAGGTATTTTTCGAAACAGAACAGCACTATTTCCCCGTGGTAAATGAAGAAGGAAAACTGGTTGGCATTTTTTCTTTGAACGATATTCGGGAAATACTTAAGCAACCAGAAGCCTGGGATCTTCTTACCATAAAAGATGTTGCCAGATACGATATTATCACCACGCATCCTTCAGAAGACATTCACACCGCCTTTCGCAAGTTTACTGTCCGCAACATTGACGCTCTTCCAGTGGTTTCAGATGATGATCCCCGGGAATTTTTGGGGATGCTTGGCCGTCGTGAAGTCATAGATTTTTACAACCGCAGGCTTGAAGAGCTAAAAAAGCAAAAAGCCCCTATCCGGGTATAGGGCCACTTGGGCAAGGGCCAAAAGATGGTTATACTTTTAGCGAAAAAAATCAAAAAATTTAATGAAGTGAAAGATTATGAAGGAAAAAATGGCTAGAACACCCGAAGTAATTACTTTACAGCGTACCTTTGAAGACAATGCCCTGGCGCGTTGGCTTTACGGCGAAAAGGGCGCACACTTAAAAACGATAGAAAGGGCCTTTAACGTGCATATCCAGGTGCGTGGCAACGAAATGCACATTACTGGTGAGCGCCTGGATACCGAGCTTGCCGACCGTACCTGTGAACAACTTTACGGGCTTCTTAAAGCGGGCTATACGCTTTATCCGAGTGACGTAGAGTATGCCACGCGCATTATTAGCCAGAACCCGCTCATTAACTTGAAAGACATATTCCTTGAGACGGTCTTTGTAAGTTCAGGGCGCAAGGTCATAACCCCCAAGACCCTTAACCAGAAAATTTACATTGACGCCATCAGGAACCACGATATCGTCTTTGGGGTAGGCCCTGCGGGGACAGGCAAAACCTATCTTGCCATGGCCATGGCCATTTCTTATTTCATGCGCGGAGAGATCCAGCGTATTATCCTGGTGCGCCCGGCAGTGGAAGCAGGAGAAAAACTCGGCTTCCTCCCAGGAGACATGGTAGAAAAGGTAAATCCTTACCTGCGTCCGCTTTATGATGCCTTATACGACATGCTCCCTTATGATAAGGCCTCACGCCTTATCCAAAAAGGTGCGATAGAAGTTGCGCCTCTTGCGTTTATGCGTGGGCGCACCCTTAACGAAGCGTTCATCATCCTTGACGAGGCCCAGAATACCACCTCTGAGCAGATGAAGATGTTTCTCACGCGCCTTGGGTTCAGTTCCCGTGCGGTTATCACCGGAGACATTACCCAGATAGACCTTCCTGATGCCCGGAAAAGCGGGCTTATCGAGGCGGTTGAGCTGCTGCAGGGGATAGAAGGCATTGCCTTTGTGTTTTTTGACAAACAGGACGTAGTGCGCCATCCGCTGGTACAGCGTATTATCGAAGCCTACGATAACAAGGCACGCAAAAAAGGATTTACCCAATGAGAGTGAGACGAGTTCCAGTGGAAGAGGCCGTGGGGATGGTTATTCCCCACGACCTTACCGAGATTCGTCCAGGAGAGTTTAAGGGTCCAGCCTTTAAAAAAGGCCACGTGGTGAAGGAAGAAGACATCCCGCGCTTAAAACGTATGGGAAAGGACCACATTTACGCCCTTGAGCTTGAAGAAGGCGAAATCCACGAAGACGAAGCTGCTCTTCGCCTTGCCAATGCCGTGGCAGGCGAAGGGGTTTACCATGACCCAAACATCAAAGAAGGAAAAGTCACTTTTCATGCTGCTTATGAAGGCCTTTTGAAGATAGACACCGAGGCCCTTTATCAGCTCAATCTCCTGGGTGAGATAATGCTTTCCACCAAGCATGATGGCTTTTTTGTGCGTAAGCAGGAAGCCATTGCTGCGGGGCGGGCCATTCCGCTGGTAGTTAAGGGAAAGCTTCTTGATGAAGTCGAAAAAATTTGCGCCTCGCAAAAGATACTTACGGTAAAGCCCCCTACTATTAGGAAAGCCGCCCTTGTTATCACGGGAAACGAAGTCTATTACGGCCGGGTGGAAGACGCCTTTGTCCCGGCGCTTACCCCCAAACTTAAGAAATTTGGCCTGGAGATTCTGGGTGTTAAGTTTTGTCCTGACCAGGAAGATTTCATTACCAAAGCTATTTCGGACATGCTTGCCAGTGGCGCAGAGTTGGTGCTTGTTACCGGGGGCATGTCTGTTGACCCTGACGATGTCTCGCCTAAGGCTATCGCCGCGTTAGGAGTTGATTCCCTGGCTTACGGGAGCCCGGTGCTTCCTGGGGCTATGTTTTTGGTGGCTTATAAAGGGAAGGTGCCTATTTTGGGGATACCTGCCTGTGGCATGTATTTTAAGACCACGGTGCTTGATTTGGTGCTTCCAAGGGTTATCTGTGGCGAAAAAATAACGCGTAAAGAGCTTGCCAAGCTTGGCCACGGAGGGTTTTGTTTTGGGTGTAAGAAGTGCACTTTTCCGGTTTGTCCTTTTGGCCGCGGTGGACTTTAAATTTTTGAATTCGGAGGCGGTAGATGTTTATCTTGTCGAACTTCTTACGGGCGTTGGCACAGGTCATTGACGTTGCGCTTTCTATTTACATGTGGATTATCATTATCAGGGCGCTTCTTTCCTGGGTGAATCCTGATCCCTATAATCCCATTGTGAGGTTTCTTTACGGAGCAACTGAACCTGTGCTAGCAAGAATTAGGCGTTTTATCCCACCAATGGGAGGCATTGATCTTTCTCCTTTGATTGCCATTTTGGTAATTATGTTTTTAAAACAATTTTTGGTGCCGTCTCTTTATGACCTTGCTTACGCTTTGAGGTGATTTCTATGGATCTTACCCCTATTGATATCCAAGAAAAAAGCTTTTCGTCGTCTCTTTTTGGCTACAATAAAGGCGAGGTAGAAGAATTTTTGGAAGAAATAGCTGAAGCCTTTAAAGAGCTTCAGCGGGAAAATAACGCCTTAAAAGACGAAGTGTCAAAACTTAAAAAAGAGTTAGAACGACTTACACGCGAAGAAAAGCATATCAAAGAGGCCCTGCTTAAAGCGGAAAACCTGGCAGAGAGCATAAAAAAAGAGGCAGAAGCTGAGGCCAAGGCCTTTTTGCTTGAGGCTCGGGAAGAAGCTGACCGCTTAATTAAAGATGCCAAAGACAAACGGGATGAAATCCTTTTTGAGATAGAAACCCTTAAAAACGAGCGTGAAAAAATGCTTATAGAGCTCAAGACCTTTCTTAAGACCTGGGAGGAATACCTGGAACGGGCTTTTAAAGACTAATGCTTAAGCCTTATAAAGACGGCTTTGCTTTGGATGTTTATCTTCAGCCCAAGGCCAGCAAGGATGAGATAATAGGTCCATACCAAGAGGCCTTAAAAATAAAATTAAAAGCTCCCCCGGTTGAAGGTAAAGCCAATAAGGCCCTTATTTCCTTTCTTGCCAAGAGACTTTCTCTTTCCAAAAACCACCTAAAAATAATTTCTGGTCTTACCTCTCGGCGCAAAAGAATTTATATTGAAGGTCTCACCAAAGAAGAAATTTTTAAAAGACTTGGTATTTCGTGATGGAGCTCAAAGAAAAAGAAGCGATTCTGTTTGATATGGACGGTGTGGTTTTAGACAGCATGCCCTGGCATGTTAGGGCATGGCAGGAGGCCTTCCGTGAGTTTGGCTTAAACGTCCCTGAAGAGGCCCTCTACCTTCACGAAGGCGCTATTGAAGCTGAGACTTCGCGCAAAATTTTTGAAGACCAGGGTGTTTCCCCCACAGATGAACTTTTCCAGGCAGTGCTTAAACGTCAGCGTGAGCTTTTCCGCAAGAAATATCAGGCCTTTGTCAGGCCTTTTCCGGAGATCCCTGATCTTCTTTCTGATTTGAGGCGTGAAGGAAAAAGGCTTGCTTTAGTTACGAGCTCTCACGAAGAAATTTTGCGAGATATTTTGCCGCAGGCGCTTCTTAGGCTTTTTCATTTTGTGCTTACCGGAGACAGAGTCAAGCGGCGCAAACCGCATCCTGAGCCCTATCTTTTGGCAAGTCAAACCCTTGGGGTCCCTAAGCCCTTGGCCGCGGCGGTGGAAAATGCTCCAGCAGGGATAAAAAGCGCCAAAGGTGCAGGGCTTACTTGTATTGCACTCACCACTACACTTTCTCCTGAACATCTAAGAGAAGCAGATATCATCATCCCTTCACACGAAGAGCTAAGAAGGCTGTTTAAGAACGGAAAATCAGGATGTTAAGCCTTAATGAAGCAAGGACTTATTTTGAGCGTTATCAGGATCTTATTCCTGATTTTGAAGGCTTTTTAGCCCATCTTAAGGAACCTTTGCCCCTTTATTTTCGTATTAACGAGCTTAAGTGCCCAAGGCCTCAAATAGTCCTTGATGGCCTTGCTCGCCAGGGGGTAAAGGCCGAGCCCGTGCCGGGATTTCCTGGTTTTTATAGGGCTGAGCCAAGGGATTTCCCCTTGGGAAGTACTGAGGAATACTATCTCGGCTATATCTATCCTATGACCATAAGCAGCGCCCTTCCGGTCTTTGCCCTTGAGCCAGAGCCTGGAGAATACATTCTTGACATGTGCGCTGCCCCTGGAAGTAAAACCACTCAAATAGCCCAGGCTTCTCAGGACAGGGCCATCATTGTGGCCAATGACCGCCGCCTTGACAGGCTTACAGCGCTGGTGGCCAATCTTAAGCGCTTAGGTGTGGCCTGTGTCATGACTACCCTTTATCGTGGGGAGCAGTTTCCCTTTGGAGTGCCCTTTGACAAGGTTTTGGTGGATGCGCCGTGTTCAGGGGAAGGCCGTTATCGTCAGGGCTATGAAGGTGAGCTTCTTTACCAAAAAGAAGGCCACACCAATTTGCCTGCTATTCAAAAAGGGCTTTTGGTGCGTGCTTTTGACTTGGTAAAAGTAGGTGGTGTGGTGGTGTATTCCACGTGCACGTTTAATCCCGAAGAAAACGAATTAGTGGTGGATTATCTTTTGCGTAAACGCCAGGCAGAGGTTATCCCGTGTGATTATCTCTTACCTCATCATCCCGGCGTAACCGAGTGGGAGGGGAAGATACTTCATCCTTCCCTTAATTACGCGGCGAGATTTTATCCTCATGAGACGAACTCAGTAGGGTTTTTTGTGATCAAACTAAGAAGGCTAGCGTAAATGGCTAAAAAAAGGCGCAAGAAAATCCACAAGGATGCCAAATGGCCCAGGGTGGTGAGTTTTGAAGAGCGCGATGAGGTTCTTTCTTTCTGGGAGGAACGTTTTGGTATTCCGAAAAATGTCTTCGGAGGTTATTTGATTCTTTCTACCTCGAAGAACTATTGGCTTTTTGCAGCACCAGAGGAAATCAAACCTTTTCAAATGCTTAAGGTTCAAACAGTGGGCCTTCTTTTTACCCGCCGTGTTTCCCACTGGTTAAAGCCAACCTCTACGGCCCTTCAGCGCTTTGGACATCATGCCACTAAAAACATCGTAGTGCTCTCTCCCGCTGAGCTTGATCGCCTCCGCCGGGAAAGAAAGATGCCTTTTATCGTGGAACATATCGAAGAAGGCTATGTGATTTTAAAATGCGGGGAGAAGATTTGGGGCTGTGGCCTTTATGCCAAAGGTTCTCTCATAAGTTTTTTACCGTAAGAGACCTTTGCAAAATTACCGAGATCAGGGTTGCAATCCCAAGGGATCCGTTCCCATTTTTCGTCACTTAAAACGGGTACAGATCCCGGAACTCAAAAAGGTGTTTGCAAAGGTCTCTCTAAATTTTTGAAAGATCGACCACTTCGTTTTCAAGCCTAGCTTAAGAAGTCCGTTTCTTATGTGTCATCTTGTTTGCAAACGTAACATTAATTAGACAAGTTGGCTGCAAAAACAAAACTATTAATAAATTTTCGTTTTACTAAAAATTATATTTAGTCTAATTGAACAACAAGTATTTAGGTATACCTGATGCTAAAACTGGCTCTAGCTTAAGTAGTTAATTCTCGTTGAAAGAAATTATGTTTAGGGTTATGTTAAAGCAATTGAAAAAAGGATTTTAAGTCTAATTTATAATTTAGTTCAAGAAACATTAGCTTGACAAAATGTATATTATGATATAAGGCGCATAAGAAAATAATTCACTTTTGGTGATAGGAGTGTTCTATGAAAACATTTGAAAATCTCCTGGAAGAAGTAGTTGGAAAAGGGCTATGTCATAGGTGTGGTGGTTGTGTTTCGGTGTGTACCGCCATTAACTATGGCGCGCTGGGCTTTAATGCTGAGGGCTTTCCCGAATATAAAGACATAGAAAAATGTATTGAATGTGGCATCTGTTATATGGTCTGTCCCGAGGCGGCCTACCAGGAAGACGAGTTCCGTAAGGCTGCTGGCTGGGAGCCGCCCGTAGGGCCTGTACTTGGGGTAAAGGTAGCGCGCGCGATAAGCCCTGAGATCCGCCAGCGTGCCACAGACGGCGGGGTTGTGACGGCACTTTTGGTTCACCTTTTAAAGCGTGGGGTGATTGACGGTGCGGTGGTAGCCAAACGCATTAATCCCTTCTTGGCGGTGCCAGCAGTGGTGACCACTCCTGAAGAAGTTATTGAAGCTGCTGGCTTTTTCCATGATGTTTCGGCAGGAGCCCAGGACTTAAGCCACATTTATTCTACTTTTGCTCCGTCTTTCGAGGGCCTACGTCCCGTTATGGCAGAGAAGCTTCGCAGGGTGGCCATTGTGGGTACTCCCTGCCAGATCCATACCATGCGCAAGATGCAATTTTTTAACCTGGCACCTTCGGAAACCTTCTATATGCTTCTTGGGCTCTTTTGTTCAGGGCACTTCATGTTTGACGAATCTGGCCGCAAAAAACTTGAGGAACTAGGCGGCTTTAAATGGGAGCAAATTGTCAAAATTAATATAAAAGACGCTTTGATTATCAAGCTCGAAAACGGCGAAGAAAAACGTATTCCACTTTCAGAGATAGAAGACCTCAAACGTCCTGCCTGTAAATATTGCGATGATTACGCTGCAGAGTTTGCTGATATTTCTTTTGGCGGGATTGGGGCCCCTGAAGGGTGGACTTCCGTAATTATCAGGACGCCTAAAGCCCGTGGGGCATTTGCTGATGCCCGCAGAAAGACCATCGAAGAATTTCCTCTGGAAGAAGATCCCAAACTTCCTGACAAAGTGCTTGATATTGTCAAGAAGGCTACCGAAGTCAAAAAACAAAAAGCCGAAGAAAACCTCAAAAAATTACACGGATAATAGGGCCTTTAAGGAGGATAAATATGCCAAAGGTTGGAGTTTATGTTTGTTACTGCGGCGAAAATATCGCCGGTGTTGTGGATTGTGAGGAAGTAAGGGCCTTTGCGGAAAAGCTTCCCGGTGTGGCGGTAGCGCGCACCAATCTTTTTATGTGTTCCGATCCTGGCCAGGAAATGATCAAAGAAGACATTCGCAAGGGCTTGGTGGACCGTGTCGTGGTGGCTGCTTGTACCCCTCGAACCCACGAACCCATCTTTCGCAAGGCTCTTGAAGATGCCGGGCTCAATAAGTATCTGATTGAGATGGCCAATATTCGTGACCAGGATTCCTGGGTACATGCCTTTGACAAAGAAGGTGCCACCAAGAAGGCCAAACAATTAGTCGCAAGTGCGGTGGCCAAAGTACTTTATGCTGAGCCCCTTGAGGAGATCGAAGTAGGAGTTAATAAGACCGCGCTTGTTATTGGTGGTGGTGTGGCCGGTATCTTTTCTTCCCTTGAATTAGCCAACATGGGCTATAAGGTCTATCTCGTTGAAAAACAGCCATCTATCGGTGGGGTGATGGCCCAGCTTGACAAAACCTTCCCCACCAACGATTGCTCGGCGTGAATACTCACCCCCGCAATGGTGCAGGTTAGCACCAACCCCAACATCGAACTTCTTACATACTCCGAAGTAGAACACATCGACGGCTTCGTTGGTAACTTCAAAGTAAAAGTCCGCAAAAAACAGACCTGGGTTGACTGGAAAAAGTGTACTGGCTGCGGCGAGTGCATGGAAAAATGTCCGGTCAAGGTTCCTAACGAATTCAACGCCGGCCTTGACCATCGTCCTGCGGTTTATATCCAGTTTCCTCAGGCAGTGCCAAAGAAAGCCGTCATCGATATAGACAACTGCATTAATTGTGCAGGACGCAAGTTCGGCACTGAGCCTAAGATTAGTAAGCGCACCGGCAAACCCATTCTTGCTCCTTGTGAGCGTGCTTGCCCGGCAGGCGCCATTAATCGTAGCCTGGCCCTTGATCCTGAAGGCGAAGTTGTTGAGCTCGACGTGGGAACCATTGTAGTGGCCACGGGCTTTAAGGTCATGGAAAAAGACTGGTTCAAAGAATACGCACCGCATCATCCAGATGTCATGACCGCGCTTCAGTTTGAACGTTTGCTTTCAGCCACTGGGCCTACTGGTGGAAAGCTTGTGCGTCCTTCCACCAATGAAAAGCCAAAGGTTATATCTTTTATCTCCTGTGTTGGTTCACGTGACCACCGCTATCACACTTATTGTTCCCGTGTCTGCTGCATGTACATGATAAAGCAGGCCAAACTTATCAAGGATAAGTACCCTGATATCGACATATACATGCACTTTATGGACGTTAGAACACCAGGCAAAGACTTCGACGAATACTATACTTCTGCAATTGAAAAGGGTATCAATATCGTTCGAGGAAAGCCAGGCGGCATAGAGGTGCTCCCTGATGGTCGCTTGCGGGTAATGGCCTATGATGCCGGCCTTGGCAAAGATGTGGAAGTACAAGCCGACATGGTCATCCTTGCCACGGCTATCGAAGTGCCTGATGATGCTAAAAAACTTGCCCAGACCTTGCATCTCACCATAGATGGTTCTGGGTTCTTTAAAGAGCTTCATCCCAAACTTAAACCAGTTGAAACAGCGGTTGAGGGTATTTATCTAGCAGGATGTTGCCAAGGTCCCAAAGACATTCCAGATACTGTGGCCCAGGCCAAAGGCGCTGCCGCAGCAGCTGCGGTACCCCTTGCGCGTGGAAAGGTTGTCATTGAGCCTACTATTTCTGAGGTTGATCAGGAAAAATGTAGCGGCTGTGGCCTCTGTGTAGCGGTTTGTCCTTATCAGGCCATTACCATGGAACTGGTCAATGATCGTCCGCGTGCCAAAATCAGCGTTACTGCCTGTAAGGGCTGTGGTGTTTGCACCAGCACTTGTCCGTCTGAGGCCATTATTCTCCACGGCTTTACTGATAAGCAGATTGAGGCCCAAGTTGAGGCCTTAACTATGGCGGTCTAGGAGGAGACAAATGTACGAAGGAGTTGTTGTTTTAAACGAAAAAGATCGCAAACAGGCGATTGAAACCATAGTTAGACTAGGCGGAGAAGGGGTTGTCAGGTGTATCCAGTGTGGCGCCTGCGAATCCATTTGTCCTATGGCCTTAGCAGGCTTTACCCTTAACCCTAAAAAGCTTATCCGCCTTATCCAGACTGGCCACTTGGAAGAAATGATAGAAGACTCTTCCACTTGGGCCTGCCAGGCCTGTAACCGTTGCGTGGAGATTTGTCCGCGCAATGTTAAGCCTTTTGAAGTGGTTTTTGCTTACCGTCGCTATCAGGCTATGGAGCTTGCCTTCTCCACTTCTGCGGTCCAGAGCCAGATGAATCTCTTTGAAAAAGGCCACGCTGTTTACACCGAGGCCTACAAGGAGACAAGGCAGAAAGTTGGCTTGCCGCCAGATCCGCCTACCGCGGCAAGCTATCCTGAAGCAGTTAAGGAGATCCAGACTCTCATTGAAAATAGTCCTATTATGGAATTGGGGTTATTTTAGTTAAGGAGGCTATAAATGAATACCATGGGACTTTTCTTAGGTTGCAATATTCCTTTGAAGCTACCAGATATAGAACAATCCATGAGAAAGGCTTTGCCAGCCTTGGGGATTGATTTGGTTGACCTTGAGGGAGCAAGCTGTTGTCCTTCTTGGGGAACACTTCCCTCTTTTGATCTTCCTACTTGGCTTTCAGTTTCGGCAAGGAATATCACCCTGGCAGAAGAAAAAGGCGTTGATATCGTTACAGGATGTAACAGCTGTTTTGGTATCCTTGCTGAAACAAAGCACATGGTTGAGCACAACGAAGAATACCGCAAAACAGTTCAGGAAAAACTTGCCCTTATCAACCGCCGCTATAAAGGGACTTCTAACGTTTATCACGTGCTCCATGCCCTTTATAAGTTCGTTGGGCCTGAGAAGATCAACGAAAACATCAAATATACTTTGCGTCAGATGACCATAGCTATCCAGGTGGGTTGTCATGCCCTCTGGCCTTCCAAAATTATGGCGGTCAGGGATCCTAATCCCTTTTTCCCCACCATTATGAAAGAGCTTTGCGAAGCCCTTGAGGCAGATGTGCCCCATTACAGCCGTATTGAGGCTTGCTGTGGTATGGGTGGAATGCGCAGCACCAACATGGAAAAGTCTTTGGGGCTTCTTAAAGAAAAGCTAATCTCTATCAAAGAAGAAATAGACGCTGACATGATAGTAGTTGGTTGTTCTTCTTGTTACCTCCAGATGGATGGCGGCCAGAAGATTCTTCGTGATCGCGGGGAAATAGATTTTGAAATACCAGTCTTTTATTACACACAATTATTAGCACTTTGCATGGGCTTTGATCCTAAACAAGTTGCAGCTATTCAAGAAACACCACGTGAAGATATCATCGCTCGGATTCAGAGCGATAAGCGTCTTAAAGAAAAGCAGGAGGGTTAACTATGGAATTTACACCTAATATCGTTGGTTTTGCTTGTCACTGGTGTACATATGCTGCCGCAGATTTGGCAGGTAGCTTGAGGCTTAAATATCCTCCCACTATCAAATTCATCCGTGTACCCTGCTCTGGAAGAGTTGAGCCGGAACATGTACTAGAGGCCCTTGCCAGGGGTGCAGACGGTGTGCTAGTAGGTGGGTGACACCTTGGTGATTGCCATTACCAGGTTGGTAATTATAAGGCAAGAAATCGCTTTCGTATTTTTAAAAAGCTTTTGGCTGATATGGGTTTTGAAGCTGAAAGGGTGCGTGTGGAATGGATTTCTGGATCTGAGGGCCAGCGCGTTGCCGAAGTAACCACGGAGTTTACCGAACAGCTCAAAAAGCTCGGCCCGAATCCTTTGAAACAAAAGTCTTAGTAGTCATATAGGAGGCATCCAATGTCCAAGGATAAAATTAAGTTAGGCGTTTTGTTAGCCGGAGGTTGTGCCGGCTGTGAAATGGCTATTGTGGACCTTTCTGAAAGACTTATAGACGCCCTTGAACACCTGGAAGTGGTTTTTTGGGCGCCTACAGTAGCCGACGTGAAATATAAAGACCTTGAGTCCATGCCTGATGGTTCTATTGATGTGGCCCTGGTAGATGGAATGGTACGCCTTGACGAGCACGAGCATATGCTCAAGGTCTTAAGGGCCAAATCTAAAGTCCTGGTAGCTTTTGGTAGCTGCGCTTCTGAAGGTTGTATTCCGGGGATGTCGAACCTATTCAAAAAAGAAGAGCTTTTAGAACATGCTTACAAAAATACCTTCAGCACTGACAATCCAGAAGGCATTTTACCCCAGCCAGAGTGGAAAGAAGACGGTAAATATGATTTAACCCTGCCGCGTTTTCTCGATGAAGTGCGTCCCATATCATCTGTAGTGGAAGTTGATTATTTTATGGGTGGATGCCCTCCTCACCCGGATTTTGTTGGCGAAGCTATTGGTGCCATCATTGAAGGAAAACTTCCTCCCAAAGGCTCCTGGATCACCTGTGGAAAGGCCGTGTGTGATTTTTGCGGCAGAAATCCTGCTCTTCAGGGCAAAAAACGCGAACTTACTACAGAGGTCAGGCGCACTTTTGAAGGCGCTCCTGATGACGGAAGGTGTCTTCTTGAGCAGGGTTACATCTGTTTTGGCCCCTTTACCCAGGGAGATTGCAAGGCCCTTTGCCCCAAAGTTGGCATTCCTTGTCGCGGCTGTGGTGGTCCGCTTCCAGGGGTTAAGGATTACGGGGCCAAAGCGGTGAGTGCTTTGGGAACAATGCTTACCGACGAAGCTGTTGATCAGCTTCTTAAAAAATATCCCAATCTTGTCCAGTTTATTTACCGCTATTCATATCCCAGTTCTTTGCTTAATAAGAAATAATCCTTAGGAGGATTTTTGATGAAAAAGATAACTATTGAGCCGATTACTCGATTGGAAGGGCATGGAAAGATTGCCATTTTCCTTGATGATAATGGCAATGTGGATAATGCCTTCTTCCAGGTAGTAGAGTTTCGTGGATACGAAAAATTTGTACAGGGCATGCCCATGGAGGAAGTCCCCCGCACAGTTTCTACCATTTGCGGGGTATGCCGAGGGGTCCATTTTACCGCCTCCATGAAGGCTATGGACCAAATTTTTGGTGTAGAGCCTACTCCGGTGGCACGTAAACTGCGTGAGATTTATTTTAACGCCCACCACGTTGAAGATCATGCGGCTATTCTCTATGCCCTGGGGCTTCCTGATTATGTTGTTGGTCCTGAGGCTTCACCTGCTGAGAGAAACTTAATCGGCCTAATCATGAAAGTAGGCGTCGATGTAGGGCGTCAGGTGCTTCAGCGCCGTGGTTATGCGGTTAAAATTTTCGAACTCTTAGGGGGTAAGCCTAATCATCCTGTTTCTGCGCTTCCTGGTGGCTGGGCCAAAAAGCTGAATGAAGAAGAGCGCCAGCAGATCCTTGCCTGGGGCAAAGAGCTCGTGGAACTCGGCAAATTTACCCTCCAGGTGTTTGAAGATGTTGTGCTCAAGAACGAAAAATATATGGAACTCGTTACCGGCGACATGTATAAGGTCGTTGTAAATTACATGGCTGGCGTGGATGAAAATGGCATAATCTCTTCTTTATATGAGCCCAAGGTCCAGAAAGTGATTTCCTACAACGGAGAAGAAATAGGTTCATACACCGGCAAACAATATCTTGATTTTATCTCTGAGAGAGTGCTTCCCTGGAGCTACCTTAAGATGCCATACCTCAAGCAAATCGGCTGGAAGGGCTATGATGATGGTGAGGGGACAAGCCTTTATAGTGTAGGGCCCCTTCCTCGTATTAACGTGGCTAAGGGTTTTAGCACTCCTCTTGCCCAGGAAGCATACGAAAAATTCTGGAGCACCTTTAATGAACGTCCGGTGCATTATATCCAGGCTTACCATTGGGCTCGTGCCATTGAGATGCTCCATTCTGCAGAGCGTATTGTGGAACTAGCAAGTGATCCTGAAATTACCTCTCCAGAAACCCGCCGTCATGATTTTAATATTACCGGCGAAGGTGTTGGTATTGTTGAAGCTCCTCGTGGCACCTTGATCCATCATTATCAGACCGATGAAAACGGCTACGTTACTAATGCCAACATGATTGTTGCTACTACCCATAACAAAGGTCCGATTAACGCAGCTATCAGAAAAGCTGCCAAGCACTTCATTAAAGAGGGCAAAGTAAACGAAGCGATTCTTAACTACGTTGAGATGGCCTTCAGACCCTATGACCTCTGCTTAGCTTGTGCTACCCATGCGGCTGGTCCCGGAGTCACCCCCATAGAAATCGCCATCTACGACCGCAAAGGCAACCTCTATAAGACCCTGCGTAATTTCTAAGTCTAAAAAGGGAGGGGGTACTCCCTCCCTTTTTAGTTTTTAAATTATTTTTTAATACCTAAATATCTAAATTGTTTTCGAGACCTTTGCAAAATTGTAGGGATTAGTGTTGCAAGCACAAGCTCAGGGATCCGTTCCTATTTTTCGTTCCGAAAAATGGGAACGCATCCTTGTACGGGCCTTTAGAAAAGCTATCTTGCAAAGATCTCACTTACGAATAAAACCTTTACAAAGTTGCGAAGATCCGGAAAATTCGTTGTGAATAGGTATTTTCATGGAAAAAGATACGCTAAAATCAGATACTGTTTTAGTGGGCATAGGGAACCCTTATCTCCAAGACGACCGGGCAGGGCTTGAAGTAGTGGCAGGTCTGCGTGAGCTTGGTTGTCCCTGGGATTTGGTAGAACTTTATACTACTGGGTTTGAGCTTTTAGATAAAATTAGAGGTTACCGCCGAGCTTTTTTAATTGATGCCGCGCAGTGGGGCAAAGAGCCAGGAACTATTATTGAGCTAAAAGGCGAGGAGTTGCGCCTGCCCCATGTTTCTTCGGTAAATACCCATGCCATGACCGTGGGACATATTATCGAAGTCGGTTACGTGGTATTTAAAGACGAAATGCCAAAAGAACTCACCGCCTATTTGATAGAAGTGGAGAACATAGACGAGTTTTCCGAGGAAATTTCTCCCAGGGTAAAAGCTGCTATTGAAAAGCTAGTCAACCATTTAAGATCCCTTTGGTAAATGGAAATTAAAGCAAGTAAAGAAGACGAGTTTTTCATGCGCAAGGCCCTTCAGGAAGGGCGCAAAGGCCTTGGGCGCACCTCTCCCAATCCCCCGGTAGGGGCGGTGGTGGTAAAAAATGGCCAAATCGTTGGCAGGGGGTATCACCGCAAGGCAGGGACGCCGCATGCCGAGGTTCACGCTTTAAGGGAAGCAGGGGAAGAGGCCCGCGGCGCCACTA
The DNA here is from genome assembly GCF_000421585.1 of Thermodesulfatator atlanticus DSM 21156. NCBI lineage: Bacteria > Pseudomonadati > Thermodesulfobacteriota > Thermodesulfobacteria > Thermodesulfobacteriales > Thermodesulfatatoraceae > Thermodesulfatator > Thermodesulfatator atlanticus. Next base: position 42,583 of record NZ_ATXH01000013.1, on the reverse strand, counting down.
TCTACGTTACTTTAGAGCCCTGTAATCACCAGGGACGCACCCCTCCTTGTACTCAAGCCATCTTAAGGGCAGGAATAAAAAGAGTGGTCATTGGTTGCCCGGATCCGAATCCTAAGGCAAAGGGTGGAGCAGAATTCCTCAAGGAAAAGGGCTTAGAGGTAGTAACAGGGGTACTTGTAAAGGAATGTGCCGTTCTTTGCCGCTTTTTCTTGAAATCCGTAACCCAAAAATATGCCTGGATAATAGCCAAGGCTGCCATGAGTCTTGACGGCCGTATTGCTACTCGCACAGGTGATTCGAAATGGATAACAGGAGAAGCGGCCAGGCGCTTTGGGCACCGGCTGCGCAACATTTGTGATGCCATTTTGGTGGGGAAAAATACCGTGATACTTGATAATCCTTCCCTTACCTGTCGCATCCGAGGAGGGCGTGATCCGATTCGCATTGTTCTGGATACCAAGCTTTCGTTACCCCTGACTTACAAGATTTTTCAGCAAAAACGCGGCAAAACCATCTTGGCCTGTTCCGAACAGGTAGATAAAAAGAAGGTTAAAGCCTTTGAGGAGGCTGGTGTCGAAGTTTGGCCTCTTCCTCTAAAAGAAGGCATGATTGATCTTTACGCCTTAGGAGAAAAAGCCCTTTCTCAAGGGATCTTGAGCATTTTGGTTGAAGGTGGGGCTACCGTACACGGAAGCTTTTTTGATAGCGGCCTGGTGGATGAAATCGCCTTTTTTTACGGACCTTACATTATCGGCGGGGAGGCTGCCCCTGCTGCTATCTTGGGGCAAGGGGCAGCCTATCTGAAAGATGCTTTCCGCCTTTCTTCTTTTTCCTTAAAAAGACTAGGGGATTCTTTTTTAGTAAGCGGTTTTTTAACAGATCCCCTTAAACTTCAATAAGGGGTCGCTCTTCCTTGACTGCAAGGCTAAAACATTCTGTTTCTTCTCCGCGACTTTCAAGAACAAGCACTTCATAGCGTTCTTCAAACTCTGCTTCCATGGGGATGGCTGGGTGAAAGCTCAGTTTCCCGGGTATTTTGGGGCCAAAAGGAAGCCTTCCCTCAAGTAGGGCTGCTTCGAGTTCTTTTAAGAATTTTGGTTCTTTACCCCGGGGTAGTCTTCTAAGTTCTAAATCCAAGAATTCTTTTAGGTTATCGGGGTCATTGTCGTGACAATAGAAAAAGCCTACCAAAAGAGACTCTCCTCCACAAAAGTCTCCAAAATCAAAGACCAGGGGAATGAGTTTTTCAGGAGATAGGTCCTCAAATGGAAAAATGAACTTGGCGGCAAATTCTTCGTCACTGATCAAAAACCTTTTGAAAAGGAGAAAGTCTTTACCTTTGGGCACACGGAAGGGAAGGTATACGGCCCTTTTTCTAAGGGTTTCTACGTCAAGTCCCAATATGCCAGGGCCTTCAAAATCTTCTAACGAATCAAAATCAACCCCAAACTCCTCAAAATAGTCGTTAAAATCAAAAATACTTTTTCCTGAAACTCCTTCGTCCAGGTCTATTTCTTCTTTCATTAGCAATTCGCCCTTTTCCTCAGGAGTTAAAACACCTGCAGCAATCCTTATAGGACGACTAATGGCAAAAATTGTCTTTGTCATGGCTTACTCCTTTTTTCCGAAATTTTACAATGGACCCTTGCAAAACTTTTTAAGTCTCGTTTTAGGATCCCATACGGTTGGCTCGCAACACTGCTCTTGGCAATTTTGCAAAAGTCTCAAACAAAATAAACATAACTTCTTTGAGCACAAGATAGCTACCCAAAATTTTTAGTTACAAACCCATGAACAGTAGAAGGCCAACCTGGTTTGTTACTGGGATCACTTTTTCTCATTTTTCGAATGAAAAAATGGAAACGGTTACTAGGATGTCAAGAATTAAATTTTTGTCTAAATTTGCCTGATAGATTGCCAAATTTTTCGCAAAGATTTAAACTTTATACAAAAATTTTTAATAAAAATTTTCTTCGAGGTGAGAGATTTGCGTAGTTTTTATCGAAACCTGACAATTTGGCTGTTAATTGCGCTCGCAATGATATTTTTGTTCAACCTGGTTAGCACCCCTCACAAGACCGGCCAGGAAATCTCTTATACTGATTTTATTTCTATGGTCAAAAAGGGCCAAATTACCGAGGTGACTATCAAAGGCAAAGAAATACGAGGTGTTGTGGCAGATAAGAAAGAAACCTTTGTTACCTATATCCCGGACGGAGACAACGAAATATTTCCGATTTTGCGTGAGGCTGGGGTCCGCATAAACGTCAAACCCCATGAAGAAAATCCTTGGTACCTGTCGTTCTTAATATCCTGGCTTCCCATGCTTCTCTTGGTGGGGGTGTGGATATTTTTCATGCGCCAGATGCAGGCAGGAAGCGGTCGGGCCTTTTCTTTTGGCCGCAGCCGGGCGCGCATGATCTCTGGCGAAGAAGTAAAAGTCACTTTTGAAGACGTGGCCGGTGTTGATGAAGCCAAAGAAGAACTTGAAGAAGTGATTGAATTTTTGCGAGATCCCCAAAAGTTTACCAAGCTTGGCGGTCGCATCCCCAAAGGTGTTCTTTTGGTTGGCCCACCAGGAACAGGGAAAACCCTTCTTGCCAAGGCCATCGCTGGAGAAGCAGGGGTGCCCTTTTTCAGCATTAGTGGTTCGGATTTTGTAGAGATGTTCGTTGGTGTTGGTGCCGCCAGGGTGCGAGATCTTTTTACCCAGGCGAAGAAAAACGCTCCTTGTATCATCTTCATTGATGAAATCGACGCCGTAGGCAGACACCGTGGTGCGGGGCTTGGCGGTGGGCATGATGAACGCGAACAAACCCTTAACCAGCTTCTGGTAGAGATGGACGGCTTTGAAGGCAATGAGGGAATCATCGTCATTGCAGCCACCAACCGCCCAGACATTTTAGACCCAGCCCTTTTGCGTCCTGGGCGCTTTGACCGCCAGGTGGTGGTACCACCCCCTGACGTTAAAGGTCGGGAAAAGATCCTCAAGGTTCATACCAGAAATGTCCCCATTGCCGAAGACGTTGATCTTGAAGTCATTGCCAAATCTACCCCAGGGTTCACCGGGGCTGATTTACAGAACCTGGTTAACGAAGCCGCACTTATTGCCGCACGCAAAGGAAAAGACAAGGTCCACATGGAAGACTTTGAAGAAGCCAAAGATAAAATCCTTATGGGCCGTGAGCGCAAGACCGCGGTGATAAGTGAAGAAGAAAAAAGAATTACCGCTTATCACGAAGCTGGCCACACCATGGTAGCAAAACTTCTTCCTGGAACTGATCCGGTGCACAAAGTAAGCATTATTCCCAGAGGTCAGGCCCTGGGGATTACTCAGCAACTTCCCCTTGATGAGCGCCACACTTATCCCAAAGACTATCTGCTAAAGCGCCTCATGGTGCTTCTTGGTGGACGTGCCGCTGAAGAGTTGGTGTTCAACGAATTTACTACTGGTGCTGGAAATGATATCGAACGGGCTACTGAGATTGCCCGTCGTATGGTTTGTGAATGGGGAATGAGTGAAAAGCTTGGCCCCGTGGCCTTTGGCCAGCGTCACGAGCCAGTTTTCCTCGGCAAAGAGCTTACGCAAATCAAAAACTACAGTGAAGCCACTGCCCTTGCCATTGATAATGAAATCAGAGACATTGTGCTTACTTGCTATAACAAGGCCAAAAAGTTGCTCGAGGACAATATCGAGCTACTTCACCGTTTGGCGAATGCGCTGCTTGAAAAAGAAACCTTAGACGGCAAGGCTATTGATGAAATACTTGGCCTTTCGTCAGAAAGGCCTGCCGAGGGAGCTGTTTCGTAGGGATGCTGCCGCCGCTTAAAGTTAGAAACAAATTATTCGAATGGGGCGAAAAAACTTATCTTGTGGGCGTTTTAAACATAACGCCTGATTCTTTTTCTGACGGTGGCCTTTATCTAAACCCTGCTAAGGCCTTAAGGCGTGCTGAAGAGCTTATCGCTGCCGGGGTAGATATTATCGACATTGGAGGGGAATCTACCAGGCCCTTTGCTAAGCCCGTCCCAGTTGAAGAAGAATTAAAAAGGGTTGTCCCGGTTGTCGAGGCCATTAGGAAGGCTTGCGACATTCCTATTTCTATTGACACTTACAAGGCCAAAGTGGCTGAAGAAGCCCTTGCTGCTGGGGCTGACATCATTAACGACGTGAGTGCTTTGCGTTTTGATCCTGCTATGGCCAAAGTGGCAGCTAAGGCCAATGTTCCGGTCATCTTGATGCACATGAAAGGCAACCCCCAAACCATGCAGGTTAATCCTGAGTATGAAGATGTGCTGGAAGAAATAGCCCTTTTCTTTGAAGAAAGAATAAATTTTGCCGAAAAAAGTGGTATCAAAAGAGAAAAACTTATCATTGATCCTGGCATTGGTTTTGGTAAGCGTTTTGAAGACAACCTCAAAATAATCAAACATGTAGATTTTTTTAAAAGATTACGTTTACCAGTTATGCTTGGTCCTTCACGTAAATCTTTTCTAGGCCAGATTTTGGGAAAAGAAGCCCCTGAAAGGGATGCGGGCACCATGGCTGTGGTAGCCTATGCAGCCCTTAAAAATGTAGATCTGGTGCGCGTTCATAACGTGGCCATGGCCAATGATGTTTTAAGGGTAATGGAAGCTATAAAGGGGGTTCGGTGAAAGACCTCCTGAGGCAGTACCTGAACCTCCTACGCTGGCAAGACATCGTTGACATCCTAATCGTAGCCTACCTTTTCTACCGCATTCTCCTGCTTATCCGTGGTACCCGTGCAGTTCAAATGGCAGCAGGCCTTGCCATGCTGGTGATGATGTACTTTGTGGCGGCAAATTTGCAGCTTCTTACGTTACACTGGCTTTTAGGCACCTTTCTTTCTTCCATTTTTTTGGTGGTCATTATTGTTTTTCAGGACGATATCAGGCGGGCCTTGATTCAGATGGGGCAGACCCCTTTTGTCAAGGCTAGCGCTGAGTACAGCCAAATTATCGAAGAAATTGTGAAAGCCGTTACCGTGCTTTCTGAAAAAAAAATCGGAGCCCTTATTGTTATTGAGAGAAATACCGGTTTAGGGGAATTCATAGAAAGCGGTACCCCTCTTGATGCCAAAGTAACCAGGGATTTATTGATTTCTATCTTTCAGAAAAATTCACCCCTTCACGACGGAGCCGTAATCATTCGCGAAGGAAGGGTTGCTGTTGCCGGGGCGATTCTTCCTCTTTCTACCAATCCCAAAATTAGCAGGCGCCTTGGTACAAGGCATAGGGCTGCCATAGGCATCACAGAGGTAAGTGATGCCGTAGCCATCGTGGTTTCTGAGGAAACCGGGAGCATTTCCGTGGCCTTAGGCGGGAAGATTACCCGTGATATCCAGCCTTCTAATTTGCGGCAGTTGCTGCTCAACTTACTTGGCTTTCAGGAAGGCCAAAATCGCTGGTGGCGGAGGCGCATTTTTAAGTGAATCCATTTAGGTTTTTTAGTCAAAACTTGTTTTTAAAAATACTTTCGCTGGCATTTGCCATTTTGCTCTGGTTCTTTGTGGTCCTTGAAGACAAAGTCGAGAAGGAAATTACTGCCGAAATTAAAGTCACGGATATTCCCGCAGGACTTGTCTTGATCAAAGAGCCGCCTGCTTATGTTTACATAAAGGTGATGGGGCCAAGAAGTATCCTCAGAAGTATCGAAAAAAAGCCTGTAGTTGTCGTTTTGAATTTAAAGGGCCTGGGAGTTGGAAAACACCGTATCAAGATAACGCCACGAATGCTCGATTTACCTGCAGGTCTTAGTATTCAAGAGATTAGCCCTGACGAGATTGAAATTGTCCTGGAAAAAGAGGCCAGAAGGGTGGTAAAGGTGAAGCCCGTGATTTACGGGACTCCCAAGCAAGGTTGGATAGTTGATGAAATAAAAGTCTCTCCTGACAAAGTGAAAATAAAGGGCCCAAGATCCTTGATTTACCGGATCCGTGAAATCCAAACCAGACCTATCGACATCACCGGGCTTTATGGAGAGGTAAAAAAGATAGCGCTTCTTGACATACCCCCTATGATTAAGGCAGACCATGACCGGGTAGAAGTGACCATCAGGTTTAAGGAAAAAATTGTCACCAGGGAGATAAAAGATCTTCCGATACAAATAAAGGGTCTTCCCAAGGGAAGACACGCAACCCTTGAGCCTTCGAAAATAAACCTGGTGCTCAAAGGGCCAGAGCGCCTGTTGGGCGCTTTTGCAGAGCTAAAGATAAAGGCCTATGTTGAGCTAAAAAAGCTAACCCCAGCAAAACAACTCCTTGAAATAAAGATAGAATTGCCTCCTGGGGTCAAAGTTTTAGAGCTTGAGCCACGCAAAATTAAGGTTAACCTTGAATAGCCTTCTTAAAAACTTTTGCAAGAGGGGTAGTTATGGGAAAACTATTTGGCACAGATGGCATCCGTGGTAAGGCCAATAAGTGGCCCATGACACCAGAAATAGCCTTACAAGTGGGTCGTGCCGTGGGTTATCTTTTCAAAAATCATGGAAGTAAACACAAAATCCTTATCGGGAAAGACACCCGACTCTCAGGGTATCTTCTTGAGAATGCTATTGCTTCGGGGCTTTGTTCCATGGGGGCAGAGGCCCTTTTTGTGGGGCCGCTTCCAACGCCTGCGATTGCGTTCCTAACTACTGACATGCGCTGTGACGCGGGCATTGTTATCTCCGCCTCTCATAATCCTTATTATGACAACGGGATCAAAATATTTGGCAGAGACGGCTTTAAGCTTTCAGATGCACTGGAAGAAGAAATAGAAGACATGGTGTTAAATGATTCCATTTCTTCTAAACGTGCTCAGAATGAAGAGATAGGCAAGGCCTATCGTATTGAAGATGCAAGGGGCCGCTATGTGGTGCACCTAAAAAATACTTTTCCTAAAGGCGAGACCCTTGAAGGGCTTAAGATAGTCCTTGATTGTGCAAACGGCGCGGCTTACAAGGTTGCCCCTGCTGTTTTTGAAGAACTTGGCGCTGAAGTGATAAAGATCGGGGTCTCCCCAAATGGGCTAAACATAAACGATGGTTGCGGGGCCCTTTATCCCCAAAAAGTCGCAGAGCTAGTGCGTCAGGAGAACGCACACCTTGGTATCGCCCTTGATGGTGACGCTGACCGAGTCATTGTTATCGATGAGAAAGGGCGAATAGTTGATGGGGACCAGATACTGGCTATGTGTGCCAGAGAAATGAAAGAAAACGGTACCCTTAAAGGCGATGCCGTGGTAGCCACGGTGATGAGTAATATGGGGCTTGAAAAGGTCCTTGAGTCCATGGGGCTTCGTTTGATTCGGACTAAAGTGGGCGATCGCTTTGTAGTAGAAAGGATGCGCGAGGAAGGTATCAACCTAGGTGGCGAACAGTCAGGGCATATCATTTTCCTTGATCATGCTACCACCGGAGACGGTATTTTGGCGGCCCTTCAGGTGCTTGCGGTTATGAAGCGCCATGGTAAACCTCTTTCAGAGCTCGCCGATATTTTTGAAAAATATCCCCAGGTCCTGGTGAATGTAAAAGTAAAAGAAAAAGTCCCCCAGGAAGAAATTCCTGGGCTTTCGGAACTGGTGGCAAAGGTTGAAAAGGAATTAGGCGATGAGGGAAGGGTGCTCATTAGGCCTTCAGGTACAGAGCCCAAATATCGTGTGATGCTTGAGGGATTAGACGAAGCCAAGATAAAGGCCTATGCCGAAGAGATTGCCGCTTTGATTCGCGAAAAGCTCAGCTAGGGAACCGGGGCTTCTTCCCAGATAATACGTTTTACGGTTTCTTCGATCAGGATTTCTTCCACTAATTTGTCAAGGGGAATATCGTCTGTCATACGCAAGCGAAGTTTCATGGTGTACGAATTTTGCGAAAGGTCATAATAAAAGTCGATATTTTGTATTTCGATTTTGTATTCAGTGAGAATAGCTTTGATTCTTTCAAGTTGTTCAAAGGGGCAGGAACACGTTACCGCAAGAATCCTGTAAGTGTCGCGCACAAAACTTGGCCGAAAAACCATGCGAAATACATACAAGAAAACAATGCTTACCAGGGTGGTAACCACGGCCAGAAAATAGGCACCGGCTCCTACGGTAAGGCCAATGGCATTTACCAACCAGAGGCTTGCCGCGGTGGTGAGCCCGCGTACCGTACCACGACCCTTGATAATGGCCCCTGCCCCTAAAAAACCCATTCCTGCTACGGCGTAGGAGGGAATGCGTGCAGGGTCTATTCTAATAGAAGCGCTTGCCGAAACCTTGCCGTAATTTTCAATGAGTATGAGGGCAAGAATCATCAACAGGCACGAAGAAGTGGCCACGATGATGTTAGTGCGAAAACCCGCTGCCTGGCCGTGTTTTTCGCGTTCATAGCCAATGATAGCCCCTAGGGCTGCGGCCAAAAGTAGCTTTTCTATGTGAACCAGTTCAATCATAAGCTAAAGTGAAAGCGTTATATTTTGCAATATCAAGTGACTATCCCCCACTGCCCATCTTGCCAAAAGATGGGAACGGATCTCCGCAATACGAATTCGGCAATTTTTTAAAGGTATCTTGGTTGTGTTCCTCGTGATAAAAATTACTAGCCTGGGATTTTTTAAGCAAATGTTGAAGTGCGTCAAAATTTTGTTACATTGGCCTTGAGTCTTAAAAGGGGGGAGAAAAATGGCAGAACTTCCAAAACTTGAAAAGAAGCTCGAAAAAATGACAGTTAAAGAACTGCGTGAAATTGCCCTTCAGATTCCGGAGATTACCGGTGTTCACGGAATGAACAAGGAAGAACTTATCTCTGCACTTAAAAAAGTTTACGGCATAGAAGAGGCCCCACGAAAAGTTGGCGGTAGTATGCGTGAGCTTAAGGCAAAGATTGCTAAGTTTAAAGAGCTTGCCGCCAAGGCTAAAGAAGAAGGCAACATGGAGCTTTATGAGCGCTACCGCAAGCTAGCCTCGCGTTTTAAAAAGCGCACCAGAAAGCTTGCCCGGAAGGTGGCCTAAATGAAGGCCATCTTTGAGACCAATTTTTCCGGTCTTAAACTCCTTCATCGCGGAAAAGTGCGCGATCTGTACGACCTTGGGGAAAACCTCCTCATGGTTGCTACAGATCGCATCTCTGCCTTCGATGTAGTTATGCCCACGCCGATCCCTGGCAAAGGCATTATCCTTACCCAGCTTTCGCTTTTTTGGTTTGATTTTTTAAAAGACCTTATCTCAAACCACTTAGTCACCGCTGATGTTGACCATTTTCCAGAAGAATGTGCCCCTTACAGAGAAGACCTGCGCGGGCGCAGTATGCTGGTGAAAAAAGCAAGGCCTTTGCCGGTGGAATGTATTGTGAGAGGCTATCTTGCCGGCTCAGGCCTTAAGGAATATCGTCAAACAGGTACTGTTTGCGGTATCAAGCTTCCTCCCGGGCTTAGGGAGGGAGATAAGCTTCCTGACCATATTTTTACCCCTTCCACCAAGGCCCAAGAAGGCCATGACGTAAATATTTCTTTTGAAGAATGTGCTACCCTTGTGGGTGAGGAGACAGCACAAAAGATTCGCGATTTTTCCCTTGCCCTTTATAAAAAAGCGGCCTCTTATGCGGAAGAACGCGGGATCATTATCGCTGATACCAAATTCGAATTTGGCTTCTTTGAAGGTGAACTCATTTTGATAGACGAGGTTTTGACTCCTGATTCCTCGCGCTTTTGGCCTAAGGAAGAATACGAACCAGGGCGCCCTCAAAAAAGTTTTGATAAGCAATTTTTGAGGGATTGGCTAGAGGAAATTGGCTGGGAGAAGAGACCTCCTGCTCCAGAGCTTCCTCCAGAGATTGTCGAAAACACCAAAAAGCGTTATTTAGAGGCTTATCGAAGAATTACCGGAAAGGAACTTTGTCTTTGAGTTCAGAGTTTTCCCTTATTGAACTCACACAGATCGATTTCGAAGACAGAACTTTTTGTGTTTCTTATCCCGAGCGCGCCGAACTCCTCAAGGAATCCATTGATTTGGTAGGAATAATCCACCCGCCGGTGCTACGTCCAAAATCAACAGCGTTTCAAATTATTTCAGGAAGAGGGCGTCTTATTGCGGCCAAAACACTTGGTATAAAAAAAACGTTTTGTCGGATCCTGCCCGGATGGACCGATGACCTTACCTGTCTTAGCCTTTGTTGTGAAGAAAACATCACTTCTCGAGGGCTTAATTTAGTTGAAAAGGCCCAGGCAGTGGAAAAATTCCGTGGTTATCTTTCTGACAAAGAAGTTATTGAAAAAGTTTTGCCACGTCTTGGATTTCCGGCACACCACTATCACTTGGAACTCCTTGAAAAAATAGCTTTTCTGGAAGAAGAAGGCAAAAAGTTGTTGGTGGAAGAAAGGCTTAACCCCAAAGCAGTGCTAAAGCTTTTTTCTTTTGATGAAAAAGGCCGCCGCAAGATTCTTGCAATTTTTAGAGAAATTCCTTTTAGTAGCAGTCGTCAGCGGATCTTTTTGGAAATGCTGGAAGATCTCTCGCGCAAAGAAAAAAAATCAGTTGTTGAAATCTTAGAGGACAGAACTTTTCAGGCCTTGCTTGCAGACCAAGACTTAAGCCCTCAACAAAAGACAGAAGCCCTTTTTGCCTTTTTGCACAAACTGCTTAATCCCAGGATATGGGAGCGTGAAGAAAGATTTAAAAAGCTAGCGGCGCGTTTGCGTGAGGTGGGTGTCAAGATAAGTCCTTCCCCTGGCTTTGAAAAAGACGAATATTCTTTGACTTTTAGCTTTAAAAACCCTGATGAGCTTGAGCAAAAATGGGAAAAAATTAAAACTATTCTAAATGAATTTACTTAAATTTTTTCGTTTCAAGTTTTCGAGGGCTGCGGGTTTTATTGTCAAAGATTATACCTACACCGTAAATAGTTTTGGCGTACAAGTATTTTTCATAATATTTTTTTTGTTCTATTTGCCTTAAAGGGTCTTCATCGTGAACTTTAAATTCAAAGATATAGACCTTGTCTTCCAGGATGACTGTTAAGTCTATCCTGCCTTGTGAAGTTATGTCTTCAGGAATTACTTCAAATCCTGCGCCTGCCCAAAAGGCGTAAAACACGCTTCCATAAAAACCTTCATATTTTGAAAGGGAATTTTTGACGAAATTTGTGTAAGCAATATTTCCAAACAGAGCCTTAAGGGCTTTTTCCAAGTCTTTTAATCTTTCATTTCGGAGGACTTCATAAAGAAAATCTGCTAATTTTTGTTTTTCGTATCTGTCTTTCAAAAGAAGGTAATCCAGTAGGTAATCATTAAAGCTCATCCGAACTTCCATATTAGGAAAGGCTAAAACATAGCGGTTCTTATGCAAAATATGTTTTACTTGTTTTATAGTTAAGTAGCCAGACTGGAACATTATGGTTTCCAAATCAGGTCGTTCAACATCAAAACTTGAAAGGATCTTTTCATCAACCTCTAAATGTTCGAAACAAATTAAGTTGTATGTTTTTCTTTCCAGGAGCTTTATTAGAAAACTTGGCGTAGCAGTCTCAAACCAATAATTTTTAAATTCAAAGCCACTGTCAATAAAAAGTAAAATATCGAAAGGATTATAAAGTTTTTCATGTCCTAAGAAGTTGTAACCGTTATACCAGCGGCGCACCTTTTCTAGATCTACTCCTTTTAGGTATTCTTTAAATTCATGAGTAAGGTTTTCGTGAAGGTATCCGCAGATGTAAGCAAATTTAGGATTGAGAGAGATATCAACCAGATTGTTTATTCCACTAAAGATAGAAACACGGGAGAACCTACTGACACCTGTGATAAAGGCAAAGCGCAAATATTCGTCTGCGTCTTTGATAACTGAATAAAATCCACGTAAAAATTCTCGGGCCTCTCTAGCCGCGTTGACTTCTTCTATATTGTCAAGAATAGGTTTGTCGTATTCATCAACAAGGACCACCACTTTGGCTTTGAACTTATAGTAGATTCTTTCAATCAGTTCTTTCAAGCAAGCTGCAGGGACCTTTCTTTCGTCGCATGTAATGTCGAATTTTCTTTCGTGGCTACGTAAAATGGCAAAGGCCGTACTTTTGATTTCATCTAAGGTCTTCAAGTTTCCTGCCCAGCTGATTCGTATAACAGGATGTTTGGGGAAGTCATATTTATCGTAAATGTAAAGGCCTTTGAAAAGCTCTTTAGGGCCTTCAAATATTTCTTTTAAGGTGTTTAAAAAAAGTGATTTCCCGAACCTTCTTGGCCTCGCAAGGAAGACATATTGATAGCTTTCAAGCAAATCTAGGGCGTATTTAGTTTTATCAACATAGACAAAATTTCCCTCTCTTATCTTTCGGAAAGATTGAATACCGATAGGTAGTTTTTCCATATAATATATCTTAGTCTGATTTTTGGGCTGAGGGGAAGGTTTATCTTTAAAAATCTTCTTGAATTCCTGGCCCAGTGCGCTATAGGTCGAGCGAGAAACTATATTCCAAGAGGAGAGGCGTATGTTAAAAATCGACGTTACCAAAAAGCGGCTTGATACCGAAGAAGTAAAAACCCTTGAAGAAATGTGGCGCAGAGCCGCACGAAGGGTCATCCTGGCCACTACCCTTGCTGGCTGTGGGCACCCTGGTGGCTCTCTTTCTTCTCTCCACATGTTGCTTCTCCTTTATGCCTTGATTGAACATGATCCTAAAAACCCCCGCTTTCCAGAAAGAGACCGGGTGGTAATAAGCCATGGTCACATAAGCCCTGGGGTTTATGCTGTTCTTTGCGAATATGGTTATTTTCCCGAAGAGCCTTTTCTTATGGAGTTTCGCAGGGCTGGTTCTGCCTTTGGTGGCCATGTGGAACAATCTGTTCCCGGGGTAGAGTGGAACACCGGAAACCTTGGCCAGGGGCTTTCTGCTGCCTGTGGTATGGCTCGGGCCTTAAAACTAAAAGGCCTTGAGCGTCGGGTCTTTTGCGTCATGGGGGATGGTGAGCAACAAAAGGGCCAGGTAATAGAAGCCAGACGCTTTGCCGTAAAATTTGGCCTGAACAATCTTTGCGCCCTGATAGACTACAACCGGCTTCAAATCGGCGGACGTATCTACCGGGTGATGCCCCAGGATATTGCCCAGGAAATCAAAGCCACTTATTGGAACGTCATCGAAGCAAACGGCCATGACTTTAATGAGCTTTACCAGGCCTTAAGACGCGTGATTACCGGCGAGGTGCTCTGTCCGGAAAAGCCAACAGCCATACTTGCCCAAACCACCATGGGCAAAGGGATTTCTTTTATGGAAGACGACGAAAAATGGCACGGTATGGCGCTGCCACCTGACCTAGCCAGAGAAGCCCTCAAAGAGCTTGGCTTTGACCCACAGGAGCTTGATATCCTTCTTGAGAAAAGAAAAAGCTACCCGATTTCTTTTCCGCATTTTCCGCATGATCCAGAGCCGGTTGAGGTTGAAACTGGTGAGCCTATTCTTTACGGCCCCGATGTTAAGACTGACTGTCGTTCTGCCTATGGAAAAGCGCTTCTTTCCCTTGCGGAGTTAAACAACAAAGAAAATATGCCTCCGAAAGTCCTTGGGATAACTTGTGACCTTGAAGGCTCGGTTAAGATGTCTGCCTTTCGCAAGGCCTCACCTCAAGCCTTTCACGAAGTTGGTATCCAGGAGCACCATGCCGCTACGGTAGCAGGAGCCCTTTCCAAGGAAGGATTCCTTACGTTCTTTTCCACTTTTGGTGTTTTTGCGGTTGATGAAACCATCAACCAGCACCGTTTAAACGTGCTCAACAAAACCGCTTTAAAAATAGTCGCTACCCATTGTGGGCTTGACGTGGGAGAAGACGGCCCTACGCACCAGTGTGTGGATTATCTTGGCCTGCTTCTTAATCTCCTTGGTCTTGAGATATATTTTCCTGCTGATCCCAACCAGACCGACCGTATTATCCGCTACGTGGCTAAAAGCCGCGGAAATGTCTTTGTAGGTATGGGGCGTTCCAAGCTCCCGATTATTACCGATGAAGAAGGAAAGCCCTTCTTTGGGAAAGACTATGTCTTTATCCCAGGGAAGGCTGACCTTTTGCGTAAAGGTGATGCCGCAACCATTATCGCCTTTGGTTCGGTAATGCCAGAAGTGATGAAGGCCTGGGAAGTCTTGAAGCAAGAAGGCGTTTCCGTGGCTGTGGTGAACATGGCAACTCTCCGTCCCCTTGATGAAGAGGCTATTTGTGAGGCTGCAAAACGCGGACCGATTATGGTGGTGGAAGACCATGTAGTAGAATCAGGCTTAGGAAGCCTGGTGGCCAAAACCATTGCTAAACACGGACTTGTCGCAAAGCTCAGTCTAAAAGGGGTTACCCGTTATGGCTCTTCAGGAAAACCCCAAGACCTTTACAAGGAACAGGGTCTTGATGCAGCATCCCTTGTGAAAGCCATGAAGGAGCTCATTGCTTGAGTGCGGAGCTTATCCACGACAAGGAATTACCTTTAACCGAGCATTTAGCAGAGCTTCGTGACCGCATTATCAAAAGCCTGCTGGCGGTGGTAGTTTGTGCGGCTATTTGCTACTGGCAGATAGACCGGGTGCTTTATTTTTTGCTAGCGCCACTTTTGCCCATACTTCATGAAGAAAATGCCAAAGTGATTTTTACCGCTTACCAGGAAGCCTTTTTTAGCTATATCAAACTTGCGTTAATTGCTGGGGCCATGTTGGCAAGCCCCTTTATTCTTTTCCAGGCCTGGCGCTTTGTGGCCCCAGGGCTTTACGAACACGAAAGGCGCTTTGCCCTTCCTATGGTGCTTTTTTCTTGTGTAGCTTTTTTGGGTGGGGCAGCTTTTGCCTATTTTATTGTTTTTCCCAAGGCTTTTCTTTTCTTGGCAACCTTTGCCGGCCCAGATTTGCGTCTTATTCCAACCCTCAAAGACTATCTCAGCTTTTCGCTACGTCTTATGGCGGTCTTTGGTATAGCTTTTCAGGTGCCTGTGGCCCTTACCGTGGCCTCGCGCTTAGGCCTGATAACTGCCAAGCAACTTAAGGGATTTAGGCGCTATGCCATTTTGGGTGCTTTTATTCTGGCCGCTATCCTTACCCCAACCCCTGACATCGTGAACCAGCTCTTTTTGGCTATTCCTTTGGTGCTTCTTTACGAATTCAGCATTTTTCTGGTAGCATTAGTAGGTAAGTAACAGCTTTTTTAGGAGAAGTCATGCAAGAGGTCCTTGAAAGGCGCGTTGATAGACTGGAAGAAGCCCTCATGATGCTTGCTTATCAGGCTACCAAAACCGAAATGGAAGTAGAACGTCTTTCTAAGGAAATGAAAGCCTTCAAAGACGAAATGAGGGCTTTCAAGGAAGAAATGAGGGCTTTCAAAAATGAAATGAATAAAAAATGGGGCGATTTAGCCAACAAGCTCGGCACTATTGCCGAAGATATCGTAGCCCCTGGTATCCCTGCTGTAATTAAAAAGAACTTTGGTCTCGAAGTAGAAGAGCTCTCTGTAAGAAGAACAAAGAAGCTGAAAGAAAGAATGAGAGAATACGACGTGATCACGGTTGCAGGTGAATATGTATTCGTTGTTGATGTAAAGTCAAAATACAGAAGGCAGCATCTAGAGGATTTTGAGAAGGCTATAAATGATTTTTTTGAGTTTTTCCCTGAGTACCAAAAATATCAACTGATACCCGTAGTAGCTTCTTTTAACCTGACCGACGAAGTTATTAACCTGGCCTCTTCTAAGAATTGGCTTGGCCTTCAGATGTTTGGTGATTATCTGGAGTTTGTGAACATTGATAAAGTAAAGATTTGAGCAGATCCTTCATAGGAGGTTGCCATGTTTGGCCTAGGTACACAAGAGCTTTTAATTATTCTTTTGATTGCTTTGGTCCTTTTTGGAGCAAATAGGCTTCCTGAGATCGGAGCTGGCCTAGGAAAAGGTATTCGCGCCTTTAAAGACAGCTTAAAAGAAGAAGAGACCAAAGAAGAAATCGAGAAAAAAGCCTAAATTCTGGTGGAAAAGCGGGCTTTTGTATTAGCGGCCGGCAAGGGAGAAAGGCTCCTTCCCTACACTCGGTACGTTCCTAAACCTCTTTTCCGTATCCTTGGCCGACCGCTTCTTGAACTTATCCTGGACGAACTTCGCCGCACAGGTTTTCGCACTGTCGGAATAAACGCTTATCACCTAGCCCATAAACTCAAGGCGTTTCTTTCAGCATATCAGGATAAACATCCCGAACTGAAAATTAAGCTTTACGAAGAAAAAGAACTCCTGGGGCCGACCGGGGCACTTTATGGAGCAAGAGACTTCTTTGCATCAGAAACGCTCGTGATAAATGCTGATATTGTTACCAATTTTCCATACGAAACTTTGTTTTCTGCCCATAAAAGGTTTGGGGGTGAAGCAACATTGCTTTTAATGCGTACTCCCCGGGCCAAAAACGTTTTAGTCTCACAGGAAAGACTAATTGGTTTTGCTCCTAACGAAGATGCTTATACTTTTTGTGGTCTCCAGGTGGTAACACCAGCTTTTGTGGCAAGGATCCGTGAAGGAGATCGGGATCTTGTGCCCACCTATACCAGGCTACTAAACGAAGGAGTTAAGATAAACTGCCAGGTAGTAAGTGGCTTTTACTGGCAAGACATCGGGACTATTTCCGCCTACCTTCAGGTGCACGAAGACCTTTTAAAGAAAAGAGCTGTTATTTCGGGGATTTCTCCTCCTGCCTCTCCCTTTGTTTTCCCTGAAAAGGAACTTCCCAAGGGAGTCTCCTTTGAGGATTGGGTTTTTCTTGAAAAAGGCGTGGAGCTTAAGCCCGAAACTAAACTTAAGCGTGTAGTAGCCTGGGAAGGGGCAAGCATTCCTTCCGGCAAGCATACGGATACTCTGTTTATCCCTGAGGAAGTTTTGTGAAAGAGATAATTGATTTTTTTGTCCAAGAAAAAATCGCCTACGAAGAAATTATCCCTTTAAAGGGAGATGGTTCAGCGCGCAAGTTTTTCCGCGTTAAAACCCACGTGGAAAGTTTTGTTTTGATTCTCCCTCAGGAAGGCCATTTTGGGCTAAAAGAGGCGCGGTCTTACGTACTTATTGGGAACTTTTTAAAAAAAGCAGGAGTGCCTGTCCCCAAAATCTTCGCTTATCACGAAGAGACAGGCATCATTCTCGTAGAAGACCTTGGTGATATTAGGTTCCAGGATCTCCCCCCTTACGAACGCTTTGAGCTGTTTCCTGAGGTGTTTGAGGTGCTTAAGCGTTTTTCAGAGATAAGTGTTTGTTTCCCGCGCACTTTTGTGCTTGAGACCCTTTTTTACGATGAGAAGCTCATGTGGGAGCGCGAAGCCCTTTATTTTTTGGATTTTTTTGTGAAAAAATACCTTCGGCAAAAAGATACAGCCGCGCTTTTACCAGTGCTTAAAATGCTTTGGGAAAGATGCCGTAAAAAGCTACGGGAAGACAACCTTCTTCATCGCGATTTTCAGGCCCGAAACATTATGGTCAAAGGGGGGCGCATCTTTCTTATTGATTTTCAGGGGCTGCGTTTGGGACCAGGGGCCTATGACCTTGCCTCTTTTTTGATTGACCCCTACCAGGGCCTTTCTCAGGGAGAAAGAAACTATTGGCTCAAATATTTTCAAAGGAATTTTTCCCAGGCGCCATCAGAAGAAGAATTTATATGTTTTGCCCTTTTCAGGAATTTTCAAATACTTGGGGCCTTTGCCAAATTGACCCTTTTGGGCAAGACCTGGTTTGCCACATATATCCCACATGCTGTGAAAACCTTAAAAGAGCTTTTGGCCTTTTTTCCTGAAAGCAAACCTTTAAGCGAATTTTTAGCTAAGAATTTCTCTTCTTAGGCGGAGTTCGCGGCCAAAGAGCCTTTTTCCTGCAAGAAAAACCACACTGGTAGCCCCTAGAGAGTAAGAACCTGCAAGCATAAACATGACGAGTATCTGGTAGGCCACTGCCTGAAGGGGCGGGGCGCCTGCAAGGATTTGTCCGGTCATCATGCCAGGAAGCGAGACAACCCCTGCCACTGACATGGAGTTGATAATGGGTACCAGGCCGCGTCTTACCGCTGCACGCAAAGCATTTTGCAGGGCTTCGTTTCTATCAGCCCCGTAGGCCAAAAAAAGTTCTATTTCACTGCGGCGGCTAACTACATAGTCAAGAAACGTATCAAGAGCAAGGGAAACCCCGTTTAACGAGTTTCCAAGGAGCATGCCCAAAAGGGGAATAACATACTGGGGATGATACCAGGGTTTTACGTCAATGATGATTTGCGTAACAACAGCGCCGATGACAAAGGCCACGCTTGCCATGGAGATGGTGGTGTCAAGGATCATGTGTGCATAGCGCCTGCGGGAGCGTGCTGAAGCCTCTCTCCCTGCTACAAGCGTCATAAAAAATAAAAGTCCAAGAACGAAAAGGGGATTATCAAGCCCAAAGACGGTTTTGAGCACAAAACCCACCAGGGAGAGTTGAATCACCGTGCGGGTTGCTGCAATAAGGAGCCTTTTTGCTACGCCAAGGCGTAACAAAAAAGAAAGTATCGCGGCAAGAAATACAAATCCGGCAGCCAGGGCAAGATCAAAAGGAGAAAGTGAAATGAAACCGCTCACGACTCCTCCTTGAGTCCTTCTTCAGTAAGTGTCCAGGTGCGAGTCTTTTTAGGAAGCTCCTGATGACTTACGCAGATAACAGCGCGTGTTCCCAGACGACTAAACTCATACAGAGCTTGAAAGGCTTTTTCAAAGCTTTGGGCATCTAGCCCCGAAAAAGGCTCATCTGCGAGGATGACTTGGGGGTTGAAAAGAAGCGCACGCACAAGGGCAAGACGTTGGCGTTCTCCTGTGGAAAAATTTTTGACGTCCTGGTCAAGGTTTTGGGGTAGCCCGAGGGTTGCAAGAAGGTTTTTAGCTGCCGCTTCTTGGGGTCTTTTCTTGCGGTTTACTTTGAATTGATACGGAAAAAAGAGATTTTCTGAGATTTTTCCTTCAAGAAGAGGGGCTTCTGGCGCAAGATAAATACATTTACCGCGGAAAAGAGAAATTTCTTTGGCGCGAAATATTTTGCCATTAATTTTTCTTACGGCACCATCTGCTCTTTCAAGGCCAATGATTTGGCGCAATAAAGTGGTTTTCCCACATCCTGAAGGCCCTTTTAGATGGACAAAGTCTCCTGCAAAAAGGGCTATTTTTACGTTCTGGTAAAGGATTTTTCCCTGACAAACAAAAGAAAACGGCCCGGCCTCTAATAAAGGGTCCATGGCTTATGATGTTAGCTTATTTGCGCGCAAGCTAAAACAAGATAGCAAAATTATTTTTCACCCTTTAAAACTGTGCTACGGTTTTAGGCGGCAAATCCAAAGGAGGTCTTTACATGGACATCACCCATGAGATGAGGGCCAAGGTCTTAATCGAGGCGCTGCCTTATCTGCGCAAATTTTACGGCAAGACCGTGGTTATCAAATACGGCGGCCATGCCATGGTTAATGAGGACCTTAAAGAAGCCTTTGCTCAGGATGTGGTGCTCATGAAATACGTGGGGTTAAGGCCTGTGATTGTGCACGGAGGCGGCCCCCAGATAAGCGAAGTCATGGCAAAAATGGGGATAAAGCCAGTTTTTGTTGAGGGGCAAAGGGTAACTGATGACGCTACCATGAGTGTAGTAGAAATGGTGCTGGTGGGCACGGTAAACAAAAGCATAGTGGGGCTCCTTAACCGCCACGGAGGGCAAGCGGTAGGGCTCTCTGGGAGAGACGGCGAAATGGTAGTGGCGGAGAAGATGAAGATTTACAAATACACCGGTGAAGACCGGCCCCCAGAGATAATCGATATTGGTAGGGTGGGAAAGGTAAAAGAAGTCAATCCCCAAGTGCTTAATACCCTTATGGATGCCGGATTTTTACCGGTTATTGCTCCGGTAGGAGTAGGGCCAGGTGGAGAAGCCTATAACATCAATGCAGACCTTGTGGCAGGCGCTATAGCCGGGGCGCTAAAGGCTGAGAAAGTCATTTACCTTACTGATGTTGAAGGGGTAAAAGACGAGACCGGAAAGCTTATTTCAACGCTTACCGTGCCGGAGATAGAAGACTTATTTGAAAAAGGCGTTGCCAAGGGCGGCATGATTCCCAAGCTAAAAAGCGCGCGTAAGGCCCTTTTGGCCGGGGCAAAAAAGGCCCACATAATCGACGGGCGTGTGCCCCATGCCATTTTGCTTGAAATATTCACAGACCACGGAGTGGGGACAGAAATCATAGGAGAGGTGTCATGAGCGAAAGAAAAAAACTTTTTGAGTTGTTGCTTAAAAGGTCTTTCATGTATCGTGAAGAGGGCTTTCGTTTGGCCTCAGGAAAAATCAGCCCGTACTACCTGGATTGTAAGAAAACAACCCTTTGCGCTGAGGCCTTGCCCTTGATAGGAAAGCTCCTTTGGTTGCTTGCCAAGGATTTTGCCCCTGAAGCCGTTGGTGGCCTAACCCTTGGGGCAGATCCTCTGGTTGCTGCAGTATGTTTTGAGGCAGGGCTTTTGGGGCAAAAACTTGAGGGATTTATCGTGCGCAAAGAGCCCAAGGGCCACGGCACACAAAGCTTCATCGAAGGCTTTGTTAAACCAGGGATGAAAACCGTCATTCTTGAAGACGTGGTGACTACAGGTGGTTCAAGCTTAAAGGCGGCAGACAGGGCTAAAGAAGCTGGCCTTGAAGTTTTGGCAGTAGTGGCTTTGGTTGATCGCAAAGAAGGAGGGCGTGAGGCTATCACCTCTTACGGACTTTCTTTTGCAAGTGTTTTTGAGATAGACGAATTTCTTTCCCGCGTGCGTGCCTCCTGAATTTTTAGTTAATCCGCTTGAGCGCCGAAAAAAGAAATAGCGAATTTTTTTACTGGGAGGGTCACGTGTTAGGTAAAGAAGCCCTTGAACAGCTTACGGCGCTCAATTCCAATTGTCGTAAGGCCTTAAGAGAAAACGATTTTCAAAAGCTCCAGGCCCTTATGGAGCTCAAAAAAGAGATTATGAAATTCCTTAAAAATTGTTCTTTTTCACCTGAGGATCTTCCATTGGTGCAAAAGGTCCTTGCAGATGAAGAAGACCTTGCCAAACTCGTACTTCACAAAAAAAAGGCTTTAGTAGAGTTTATGAGGGTTTCTAATTTCCATTAAGATTTCCAAGGAGGGAATCATGCAGGTAGGAAATGTTTTGAACCAACCCATTGAAAACATCTCTCAATCTCCTGGTATCCGTCAGGAGTTTAGTAGGGCCCCCACCAATAAAGAGACCTCTTCTCAAAAGGGTGGCAAAGGTATCCCTAAGGAAGCACAAGAAAGTGCAGAAAATTATAAGGAAATGGTACAAACTATCCAGAAAGAACTTGAAAAATTAAACGTACGCTTGGTTTTTAACCTGGACGAAGAGACTAAGGAAGTGGTAGTACAGGTCGTGGATCCTGAAACAAATAAAGTTATTCGCCAAATTCCGCCAGAAGAACTTTTGGAAATTAGAAAAAAACTAGACGAAATCGTGGGTATCTTGTTTGAAGCAAGAGTTTAGGAGTGGCTGAGTACGAAGAGGTCGTAAAGATTCTTGTTGCTGAGGACGAAAAGCCATTTCGTATCCTCCTTTTTGAGGAGCTTCAGGACGAAAATCGCATTGTAAAAACTGCTGCTGACGGCATAGAAGCCCTGAATCTCCTCAAAGAGGAGGAATTTGACCTCCTAATCACAGACCTTAAGATGCCGGGTATGGAAGGAATCGAACTCTTAAAAGAAGCCAAAAAGATAAGGCCAGGAATCCTGGTGATCGTTATCACCGGTTATGCATCTCTTGATTCAGCTATCGAGGCCCTAAAAGAAGGGGCTTACGATTACATTCGTAAGCCTTTTAGCCTTGAAGAACTTAAAGTTAGCGTCAACAATGCCTGTACTCTGATTTTGCTTGAGCGGGAAAATAAAAAACTCCTTGAAGATTTAAAACAGGTTTACAAGCGTTTGAAAGAAACTATAGATACCAAACCCACCTCAGCAGGTTCTCTTTTAGATGAACTGGAAAGACTGGCACGTTTGCATCAAGAGGGTTTCCTTGATGAGGATGAGTTTGAAACTATTAAGCGTGTTTTGATAGAGCGGGCAAGTTATGAGTAAAGAACAAAATATTTTAATTGTAGATGACGAAGCGCTTTTGCGTGAAAACTTGAGTCTAATTCTTTCTTCGTCAGGCAACTACCAAGTTTATCAGGCAAAAGATGCCTACGAAGCCTTAGAAATAGTCAATAAGTATCCTATCGATCTTGTTCTTTTAGATGTTAATATGCCAGGAATTTCTGGTATAGATTTCCTAAAACTTATCCGCAAGGATGGTTTTTCGGCTCCCGTAATATTAATGACAAGCTATCCTTCTCTTGAGTTGACTGTCGAGGCTTTGCGTGAAGGAGCAAGTGATTTCTTAATTAAGCCTTTTACTTCACAGCAGCTTTTTGCTACTTTAAAACGTTTTAAAAACAATCACAAAAAGCCTTCAGATGATTATAAAGATCTGGTCAAGCTTTTAAAGAAAAAGACTCAAGAGCAAACTATTCTTTTTACTATTAGTGATAAATTAACCACTTGCGATAGTCTTAATAATCTTTATCAGGAAATTGTAAAGCTTAGTAAAGAGTTTACTTTATCAGACGAAGCTATTCTTTATTTAATTGACCTTGAGAAAGATTTGCTTATTCCAGAGGCCTGGGAAGGTTTTTCAAAAAAACCGGCTACTATTAGCCTAAAAGATAACAATCCCATAAGCAAAAGTGCGCGGGAAAATCTACCTTACCTTATCCCTAAAAGGCCCCCTGAAAAAGCACTTCTTACCAAACCGTTTTATATCAAACTCGAAATAATAGGCGTACTTGTCCTTTTGCGAAAGGAAAACTTTACCAAAGATGACCTTTTCATAGCCAATCTTGTTCTTGAAAGAAGTGCGCCTTTGGTTGAAAATTTTATCTTACGCGAAAGCCTGATTCTCAATTTGTATGATGCCCTGCGGGCCTTGGTACGAGCCCTTGAAGCCAAAGACCCTTATACCAAACAACACTCAGAAAGAGTCACCCAGTATGCCTTGGCTATCGCTAAAGAGATGGGCCTTGCTGAAGATATGTGCGAGAGCCTGCGCTTTGCCGGTCACCTCCATGATGTGGGAAAAGTTGGTGTGCCTGATGCTATTTTACTCAAGCCTGGGCGCCTCGCCCCTGAGGAATATGAGATCATAAAACAGCACCCCCTGATAGGCGCTGAAATTGTCGGACATATGGGGCTTTTGAGTGATGAAGCCCAAATAATTAAGCACCACCATGAAAGATGGGATGGAAATGGCTACCCTTACGGCCTTGCGAGAGAAGATATTCCGCTTCTTTCCCGGATTTTGGCAGTGGCAGACACCTTTGACGCCATGACTTCGGTGCGGCCTTATCGTCCAGCGCGTAGCTTTGATGATGCCTTTGCTGAAATTGTTCGGTGTGCTGGCAGCCAATTTGATCCACAGGTGGTAGATGCCTTTAAGGCCTGTTTCCCAAAAATTCTAGAGCTGTATCAGGAGGAAGAAAGTGAAGAAGGATCTCTGTCACAAATTGTTGCATAAGGCAGCTTGCGGGCATTTGGTCCAAGGTCTGGTCCACAATATGAGTGGGCCGTTACAAATACTTTCCATGCAGATCGAATTGTTAGGCCTTTCTTTCATGAAACTGAAGAAGGACCCTGCTAACGTGGAAGATTTTTTGGCCACTCAGGAGCAAAAGCTTTCCCAAATACAGGAACAACTTGATCGCCTAAAAAGCATTCTTGAGTCTATCAATGAAATAGCTCTTGACTCCAGTATGCCAATAAATATTAACGAAGTGCTGAAAAAAATGTTGGTCTTCTGGGAAGGTGATCTCAAGTTCAAACATAATGTCCCAAAAGAAGCAAACCTGGCAGAAGAAGATTTGGTGATCTTTGCGCCGCCTGCTCCCATTCACCAAGGGTTTTGTGCCCTTTTTTGGGCTGTAGTCCCCACTCTGGTGGAAAGAGAAGGGGCTCTTTTTTTGCGCACTTTCAAGGACGATAGTCCAAACGTAGAAATTAGACTTGAGAACATACCCTGTTTTCCTGCGGAAGACCCTTTCTATGAAGTAGCTCATGAGCTACTTTCCCCTTATTTTAATTTCAATGTTTCCCAAAATGTCTTACGCCTCAAACACGTTTCGTGAAGAAGACAAGTTTTTTGCCTTGGCACTTTGGCTCACTCCTGGAATTGGCCCCCAAACCTTCAAAAAAATCGCTGCCTCGTTTAATTCGTTAAAAGAAGTCTTTGATTTGTCGCCAGAGAAGTTAAAGAATTTTGGGATTTGCCCAAAGGATGCCAATTGGAGAAAAGAAGCCCTTTTACGTGCGGAAAAAGAGATAGCGGGCCTTCAAAAAATAAAAGCAAGTTTTGTGACTATCTTTGAAGAAAAATATCCTGCACTGCTTAAGGAAATTCCCAACCCTCCGCCGGTGCTTTTTTATCAGGGGAGCTTGCCCCAGGAGCCTGGGCTTGCTGTGGTTGGCTCTCGAGCGGCGACTTCTTATGGTCGCGAAGTTTGCAGACAGTGGGTGTCAATTTTTGCCAAAGCCGGTATTCCCATTATCAGTGGTTTTGCGCTGGGCATTGACAGCATTGCCCATCATGCTGCGGTGAAACAAGGCTCGCCTACCTTTGCCGTACTTGGTTGCGGGCTTGACATAAATTATCCCGCTACAAATTATCACCTGCGTGAAGCTGTCTTGGCAAATGGCGGCGGGCTTATCTCTGAGTTTCCCCTTGGCACTTTGCCCCATGCCGGTAATTTCCCTGTGCGTAATCGGATAATAAGTGGGCTTAGTGCTGCGGTACTTGTGGTTGAGGCAAGCGTTAAAAGCGGCTCCCTTATTACCGCAAGGCTTGCCGCAGAATTTGGCAGAGAAGTTTTAGCTGTGCCTGGTTCAGTTTTTTCACCGCGTTCTTTTGGCACCCATGCCCTTATTCGAGAAGGCGCCCTTTTAGTTGATCGGCCTGAGCAGGTTCTCGAGCTCTTTTCTGCCTCTCCTCTTAAACAAATAGTTCAGCAAAAGTTGACATTCACCGAAGAAGAGGCCAAAGTTTTAAGTTGCTTTGACGGTGAGCCTCTTGAGTTTGATGATCTTTTAATGCAAACAGGGCTCCCTGTAGCAAAGCTTTTGGAAATTTTGACGAAACTAGAAATAGAAGGGGTTGTCGCTAGACAACCAGGAAACACATACCAGAAGGTGAGATTATGAAAAAAGGCCTTATCATTGTTGAGTCGCCAACGAAAGTACGCACCATAAAAAAAATAGTCGGCAAAAACTTCGAAGTTGCTGCTTCGGTTGGCCATATTAAAGATCTGCCCAAGAGCCGTTTGGGTGTTAAGGTCGATAACGGTTTTGAGCCAGAATATGTAACCATTCGTGGCAAAAAAGAGGTCATTAAAAAGCTTAAGGCCGCTGCCAAAAAAGCTGAAGAAATCTACCTTGGCCCTGACCCTGACCGTGAGGGTGAAGCCATTGCCTGGCACATTGCCGAGGAACTAAAAGACTTAAATAAACCCGTTAAACGCCTTTTGCTTTATGAACTAACGGAAAAAGGCATAAAAGAAGCCCTTGCCAAACCTGGTGAGCTTGACCGCAAAAAGTTTGAATCCCAACAGGCAAGACGAATCCTTGACCGCCTGGTGGGTTACAATCTTTCCCCTCTTCTTTGGGAAAAGGTTAAGCGCGGGCTTTCGGCAGGAAGGGTCCAATCGGTAGCCTTAAGGCTTATCTGCGAAAGGGAGCGTGAACGCGAGGCCTTTGAACCCGAAGAGTACTGGACTATTGAGCTTTACTTTGAAACCGACGAAGGCTCTTTTGTAGCAAAGCTCAAGCGTTACAAAGGAAAACCTGTTAAGCCCAAAAGTGAAGCCGAGGCCAAAGCCATTGTTGACGACCTCTTGCGTCAAGCCTTTCAAGTTTCTCGGGTTGAACGCAAAGAGGTTAAGCGCAAGCCGCCAGCACCTTTTATCACCAGCACCCTTCAGCAGGAGGCCTGGCGCAGACTTCGTTTTTCTGCCAAAAAGACCATGCTTCTTGCCCAGCGCCTTTACGAAGGTATAGAGCTTGGAGATGAAGGCGCCGTGGGGCTTATTACCTACATGCGCACAGACTCAGTGCGAGTGGCTAAAGAGGCCCAGGATGCCGCGCGCGCTTTTATCGAGGCAAATTTTGGCAAGGATTATTTGCCTAAAAAACCACACGTGTTTAAAAGCCGCAAAACTGCTCAAGAAGCCCATGAAGCCATCAGGCCTACTTCTCTTTCCCGTACCCCAGAGAGCCTTAAGGCCTATCTCGGTAAAGACGAGCTAGCACTCTATGACCTGATTTTCAGGCGCTTTGTGGCTTCTCAAATGGCAGAGGCACGCTTTGAAAGAACCGAGATCCATATTCTGGGCGGCGATTACGAACTCCTTGCCAGTGGTCAACGCCTTGTGCATCCAGGGTTCCTAGCCCTTTATCGTACTGACGAAGAAGAGGAAGCAAATCTCCCTCAGGTAGAAGAGGGCGCTTTGCTTAAACTCCAAAAGATAGATCCAAAGCAGCATTTTACCCAGCCACCTCCACGTTATACCGAAGCAAGCCTTATCAGGACCCTTGAAGAAAAGGGGATTGGACGTCCTTCCACCTATGCCCAGATTGTTTCCACGATAAAAGACCGAGGTTACGTTGAAACGGACAAGGGCTATCTTAAGCCTACGGAGCTTGGTCTCCTTGTAAACGATCTCCTTATTGCACATTTTCCAGACATTATCGAAACAGGCTTTACCGCTCGCCTTGAAGAGGCCCTTGACCAAATAGAAGAAGGCAAAAGGGAGCGTGTTGAGCTTTTGCGCTCATTTTACGAGACTTTTGAAGAAGTCTTGCAAAGGGCCAAGGAAGAAATGGCCTCCCTCAAAGCTGGTGTGCCCTCTGGCATAAAATGCCCGGCCTGTGGCGAAGAAATGATTATTCGCATGGGGCGTGCAGGAGCGTTTTTGGCCTGTAGTCGTTATCCCGATTGCAAAGAAACCCGGGATTACGTGCGCGATGAAAAAGGGGCCATCAAGGTCGTTGAGAAAAACCGTGAGACTGGAGAGGTTTGCGAGAAATGCGGCCGTCCCATGGTGATTAAGCGTGGGCGCTTTGGAGAATTTATGGCTTGCTCGGGATATCCTGAGTGTAAAAACACCAAACCCATTAGCACTGGGATTCCATGTCCTGAAGAGGGTTGTAACGGAACGCTTATCAAGCGCCGGGCTCGTAACAAAAAAATTTATTATCGGTGCAGCAACGCTCCTAAGTGCGAATTCATCCTGTGGGATGAGCCCATTAAAGAAGAATGCCCTCAGTGCAAAGCACCTTTTTTAGTGCGTAAAAAGCAAAGACGCAAAGAGTACAAGGTTTGCCTTAAGTGTGATTATAAAGAGGAACTTTGATGTCAGAGGCCGAACTTAATTGTAAATACTGTGGGGGGCCGGCCATTTTGGTGGGTAACTGAGCCCGGGCACGGGTGAGGTGCCTCGCCTGTGGCATAGAACGTCCTGCCAAAGAATATGCCGACGAGATAGAAGCCTTTAAGGAAAGGCTTTGTGAGCTTGCGTTGGGAGAAAGTGACGATAAAACCAAAGCCAAATTTTAAGGCTCCGCCTAAAGTTATCCTGGCTTTTACCAGGCCGGATTGTCAATTAATAAAAAAAGCTTTGGGGCTAGAGAAAAAAGCCACTTTTTTCCTGACAGAGTTTTGGCAAAAGAATAACATGGCCCTTTGTGGTCCGGTGCTAGGGGCTCCTCAGGCTGCTATTGCCCTTGAATATTTAAAAGCAGCAGGGGCAGAGGAGATTTTGGCCTTTGGCTGGGCAGGGGCTTTGCAGAAAGACATTTCTCTGGGTTCCCTTATTTTGCCTGATTTCTCTTTTTCAGAAGAAGGCACTTCAAGGCACTATGGGTATTTCCCGCAGCCAACAAAAGAACTTTATTGGTGGCTTTATCATGAGCTTACCCTGCAGGGTTTTTCTTTTACTGAAGGTAAGGTTGTTTCAACAGATGCCCTTTTTCGAGAGACCGAAGAATTTTTGGCCAGATACGCTGAAAAGGCCCAGGCCATTGATATGGAAACATCAGCGATTTTCAGTGTGGCTGAAGCGTTGGGTTTAAAAATAGGCTCTCTTCTTTTAATTTCTGATCGCGTTTTTCCGTCCTATGAAAGACTTAGCCAGGAAGAACTCAGACACAAGACAGAGACACTTATGCCTGTTTTTAGAAGTTTTTATGGTTAAGACTTTTTTGAGACCTTTGCAAAACTAGGAACGGATCTCTGGTGTTGTGCTTGTAATACTGGTCACGGCAATTCTGCAAAGGTCTCTTTTTGCCTTGCGCATCTTAAAACCTCGCGATAGGTTCATGAGACGTATGTGTTTAAGGAGGAGCCCATGTTTGGATTAGGTTTGCCAGAGCTTGTAGTCATTTTGGTAATCATAGTCGTCCTTTTCGGAGCAAGCCGCTTACCTCAAATAGGCGAAGGCCTTGGTAAAGGCATTAAAAACTTCCGCAAGGCTATCAAAGACGAAGAGTCTGACGAAAAAAAAGAGAAAATCGAGGAAAAAAAGGAGGATAAATAGTGCCCAAAAATCCTCTTGTTAATTTTTTAAGCTCCATTAAGCTTGCTGTCTTTTTGTTGCTTGCCCTTGCAGCCACTTCAATCGTTGGCACGATCCTGCCTCAGGGTGAGCCCCTTGGTTTTTATTTTCGAAATTTCGGGGATACCTGGGGACAAATAATTAAAATTTTCCAGCTTTATGATGTTTACCATTCCTGGTGGTTTGTAACGCTTCTTTCTCTTTTTTGTCTAAACCTGATCCTTTGTTCCTTGAAACGCTTGCCCTTTTCTCTTGAGCTCTACCGGCGCGATCCCCTGGCCGTGGATGCTAAAAAGCTTGCCCGCATGCCCGCGGCTAAAGAAGTTAAGCTTAACCTTGATTACCAAAAAGCCAGAGAGAAGGTAAAAGAACTCCTTCATAAAAAATTTGGCCAGGTAAAAGAGACAGATCTTGGCGATGGAGTGCTTTTTTTAAAAGATCGCTTCCGTTTTAGTTATTTTTCAGTCTATTTGGTGCATGTTTCCATCATTATCATCATTATCGGAGCGATAATTGGTGCTATCTGGGGCTTTAAAGGGCACATCAACCTTCTTGAGGGCGAAAGCACCAACCGCGTGCTTCTTTTTGGGCACAAAGGCGGCTCAGTTCCCCTTGATTTTACAATCAGATGCGACAAGTTCGAAATTGAGTTCTATCCCAACGGAATGCCCAAAGAATATCGTTCAGAGGTGACCATCCTTGAGAACGGTAAAGAAGTTTTAAAGGCCCCCATTGAAGTTAATGCCCCTCTTACCTATAAGGGAGTCACTTTTTACCAGGCAAGTTACAATACATACGCCGAAGTTAAGATCCGTATTTTAAAAGGTCCGCGCCAGAAGATTTTGCTGGTGCGTCCTTTTGGTCAAGCAGAGTGGCCTGAAGCCAAGATTAGAGTCGGTCTTTTGGCGTTTCAGCACGCCCATGGCCTCCCTGCCGCACAAATATGGCTCTCAGAAGGAGATTCTCCTCCGGTTTCTTTTTGGATTCTCAAAGATTATCCCCGCAGGATTGAGCTAAAAGGTGGAGAGCCCATCATCATTACCCTGCTTGATGCACGGCCTATTTATGCTACGGGGCTCCAGGTCAAAAAAGATCCAGGGGTCTGGATTGTTTATATTGGCTTTCTGGCCATGATTTTTGGTATTTTTGCCGCTTTCTTCTTTGTGCATCAGCGCTATTGGGTGGCTGTATTGCCTGAAAAAGACGGCTGCAGGGTGATTGTGGCTGGCTTTTCTCCAAAAGCGCGCCATAAAGTTGAACAAGTGGTATCCGAACTAGCAGAAGAAATTGCTAAGAAGTAGAGCCTACTTGACAAGAAATTTGAAGGTTGTTAGATGTTTTTTACAAAAGTTGAAGGCGCGTAGCTCAGTGGGAGAGCGCTTGCTTGACGCGCAAGAGGTCGGCGGTTCGATCCCGCCCGCGCCTACCACGAAATTAAGGCATCTTTTGGGGGTTCCCCAAAGATGCCTTTTCTTTATGTTTTAATGGGGTGGAAAAGTGGAAATAAAAATAATTCTTCCAGATGGCTCTGAAAGGCAAGTTCCTAAAGGCATAAAGGCCAAAGAGGTTCTTAAGGACTTTCTCACCAAGGAAATAGTTGGTGCCAAATTAAACGACAAAATAATAGACTTTGAAACACCTCTTACCGAAGAAGGCACCCTTTCTTTACTTACCACAAAAGATCCGGAAGCCCTTGAGCTTTTGCGCCACACTGCTGCGCATGTTATGGCCCAGGCGGTAAAGGAGCTTTTTCCTGAAGCCAAACTTGCCATTGGCCCTGCTATCGAAAATGGCTTTTATTACGACTTTGATTATGAGCGTTCTTTCACCCCCGAGGACCTCAAGCAGATAGAAAAGCGCATGAAAAAAATCATCAAAAAGCGCTTGCCCTTAGTGCGCGAAGACATACCAAAAGAACAAGCCATTGCGCTTTTTACTGAACTTAACGAGCCATACAAATTAGAACTCATCAAGGAGATCCCTGAAGAAACCGTTAGTATTTACCGCCAGGGAGATTTCGTGGATTTATGTTGTGGGCCACATCTACCGCACACAGGCCTTGTCAAAGCTTATAAACTTCTTTCGGTGGCAGGGGCTTACTGGCGCGGTGATGAAAGAAATCCCATGCTTTGGCGTATTTACGGCACGGCCTTTTTTACCAAGGAAGACCTTGAAGAATACCTGGCCAAGCTCGAAGAGGCCAAAAGGCGCGATCATCGCCGTTTGGGTAAAGAGCTTGAGCTTTTTAGCATTGAAGATGAAGTAGGCCCTGGGCTCATACTCTGGCACCCTAAAGGCGCTCTTATTCGCAAGCTTATAGAAGACTTCTGGAAAGACGAGCACCTAAAAAGAGGCTATGAGCTGGTAGTGACACCTCATATTGCAAGGCGCCATTTGTGGCAGATTTCCGGGCACCTGGATTTTTATGCGGAGAACATGTTTGCCCCCATGAAGATAGACGAGGTTGAATACCAGCTAAAACCCATGAATTGTCCTTTCCACATCCTGATTTACAAGAGCAGGCGCCGCAGTTACCGGGAACTGCCTATCAGGTGGTGTGAACTGGGTACGGTTTACCGTTACGAAAGAAGCGGGGTGCTTCACGGGCTAATGCGTGTGCGAGGTTTTACCCAGGATGACGCCCATATCTTCTGTCGTGAGGATCAGCTTGAGGAAGAAATTTTTAAGTGTCTTGATCTTACGGTTTATTTTCTGAGCACTTTTGGTTTTAAGGAATATCAGATCTTTCTTTCCACCAGGCCTGATAAATACGTTGGCAGTGAAGAGATCTGGGAAAAGGCAGAAGGTGCTTTGCGCAAAGCCCTTGAAGACAAGGGGCTTTCTTACGAAATAGACCCGGGAGAAGGTGTTTTTTACGGTCCCAAGATAGACATAAAAATAAAAGACGTTCTTGGCCGCTTCTGGCAGTGTTCTACCATTCAGGTAGATTTCAATATCCCTGAGCGTTTTAACATTACTTACATTGGCGAAGACAATCAGCGCCACAGGCCCATCATGATTCATCGGGCCCTTTTGGGTTCCCTTGAACGCTTCTTTGGCGTTTTAATTGAACACTATGCTGGGGCTTTTCCCGTGTGGCTTTCCCCGGTGCAGGCTATAGTTATCACGGTTGCTGATAGGCATATCCCCTTTGCTGAGCGAGTTTTGGAACGCTTAAAAGGCGCTGATATTCGAGTGTCTCCTGATTTTCGCAATGAAAAGCTGGGATTTAAGATTCGTGAGGCTCAACTACAAAAAATCCCCTACATGCTCATCATTGGAGACAAAGAAGTTGAAAATGAGGCCTTGACTATCAGGACCAGAAAAGGTGAAAATTTGCCTTTAATGAGTGTGGAAGATTTCATCGCCCGTATACGTGAGGAAATTTCTGCGAAAACTATTAATTAGGAGAGAAGGTGTCCAAGATAGACAAAAAGAAATATCGGGTAAACGAAAGAATTAGGGCTCCAAGGGTTAGGCTAATTGATGCAAGCGGCAAGCAAGTAGGCATTGTTTCGCGTGAAGAGGCGTTGCGTCTTGCAGAAGAACAGGGTCTTGATCTGGTAGAAATTGCACCTCAAGCTGATCCTCCTGTTTGCCGCATTATGGACTATGGCCAGTTTCTTTATCAGCAGGCCAAAAAGGCCAAAGAAGCCAAGAAAAAGCAAGCAGTTGTTGAAGTTAAAGAAATCAAAGTACGCCCTAAAACAGACGTCCACGACCTTGAGACCAAGATAAGGCATATAAAGCGCTTCCTAAAAGATAAAAACAAGGTTAAAATTCGGGTCTTCTTTAGGGGCCGCGAAATTACCAAGCCTGAACTTGGCATGGAGGTCTTGAAAAAGATCCTGCAGGCAGTAGAAGAAGAGGCTCAGGTAGAGATGAAGCCCAAGATGGAAGGGCGCCAGATGATAATGGTCCTTGGGCCCAAGAAAACTTAAAAATTTTTTCGAATTTCTTGAGGAAGGTGAAAATATGGCGAAGATTAAGATGAAGACCAATCGTTCTGCGGCAAAACGCTTTAAAGTCACTGGCAAAGGCAAGGTAATGCACTTTAAGGCGGGTAAAAGCCACCTATTGCGCAAAAAGAACCGCAAAAGAAAAAGACACCTCAAAAAACCGACTATTCTTTCTGCGGCTAATCTTTCTGCGGTTAAGCGCTTGATTCCGTATAAGTTTTAGAAGGAGGAAGTTTTATGCCTAGAGCCAAAGGTGGTCCGAAGACCAGAAGAAGACATAAAAAATATATCAAGATGGCCAAGGGTTATTGGGGCCAGCGCAAGAATTGTTTCCGTCGTGTGCGTGAGACAGTAGAACGCGCCCTTGTTTATGCTTACCGCGACCGTCGCCAGCGCAAACGTGATTTTCGCAGGCTTTGGCAAATCAGGATAAACGCGGCCTGTCGCCTTCACGGTCTTAACTACAGCCGCTTTATGGGAGGGCTCAAAAAGGCAGGGGTTGAACTTGACCGCAAAGTCCTTGCCAACCTAGCAGTTACTGAGCCTGAGGATTTCAAAAAGCTGGTGGACCTGGCAGCTTCTAAGTGGCAGTAGGCCATGGTGGACGAAAAAAAACTTCATGCGCTGCGTGAAGAGGCTTTAGCTGAGATTGCGGCAGCTCGTGATGAAAGGGCCCTTGAGGCCTGCCGGGTAAAATACCTTGGCCGCAAGGGTCAGCTTACTAATGTTTTAAAATCTATCGCGCAGCTGCCGCCAGAGCTTAAGCCTATTATTGGAAGGCTTGCTAACCAGTTCAAAAAAGAAATAGAAGCTGCCCTGCGCCAGGCCAAGGAAGAAATCAAAAAACGCCAGGAAGAAACACTCCCTGGCATTGACCTGACTCTTCCTGGCAGGCCCTATCCCTTGGGGAAACTTCATCCCATCACCCAGGTGATGGTCGAACTCTGCGATATTTTTCTGCGCATGGGTTTTTCCATTGCGTCTGGCCCAGAAGTAGAGCTTGACTATTACAACTTTGAGGCCCTGAACATCCCTCAGGATCACCCTGCGCGGGATATGCAGGCCACTTTTTATCTTTCCGGGGACAAAGGCGTTCTTTTGCGCACCCACACCTCTCCCATTCAGATTCGCACTATGGAGCGCGAGAGGCCTCCCCTTAGAATTATTGCTCCCGGAAAAGTCTATCGCTGTGACTCAGACGTTACCCATACCCCTATGTTTCACCAGATAGAAGGCCTTATGGTGGATAAGGATGTCTCTTTTGCGGATTTAAAAGGCATCCTTACCCTTTTTGCCCAGGAGACTTTTGGAAGTGAAACCCGGGTGCGTTTTCGCCCAAGCTATTTCCCCTTTACTGAGCCAAGCGTTGAGATGGACATCAGTTGTGTGATGTGCGGGGGCGAGGGGTGCCGTGTTTGTGGGCAAACAGGATGGCTTGAGATTTTAGGGGCGGGTATGGTTCATCCCAACGTATTCCGTGCGGTAGGTTATGACCCTGAAGAGTGGGTAGGTTTTGCTTTTGGCCTTGGGGTAGAACGCATTGCCATGCTTAAATATGGCATAAATGACATTCGCCTTTTCTATGAAAATCACTTGCGTTTTCTGGAGCAGTTCTAATGCTGGTACCTTATTCTTGGCTTAAGGAGTTTGTTTCCGTTTCGCTTTCCCCTGAAGAACTGGCAGAAAGGCTTACTCTTACCGGCCTTGAGGTAGAAGGCGTTTTTGACGCCTATGAAGACCTAGCCCAAGTAGTAAGCGTAAGGGTTTTAGCAGTTAGCCCCCATCCTCATGCTGATAAGCTTACTGTTTGCAAGGTAACTGATGGCGCAAAAAATTATCAGGTAGTTTGCGGGGCCAAAAATGTGCGCGAAGGGCTCAAGACCGCCTTTGCCCCTCAAGGGGTTATCCTTTTTACGGGAGAAAAAATCGCTGCCAAAGAGATAAAGGGTGTTCTTTCTGAGGGAATGCTTTGTTCTCCCTATGAAATAGGCTTGAGCCTTGACCACTCTGGCATATTGGAACTCCCTGAGGACACCCCTCTTGGCAAACCTGTTACCGAAATATTGGGGCTTAGCGAGCCGGTGCTTGAAGTAGCTTTAACGCCTAACCGGGGAGACTGTCTTTCTATTTACGGTATGGCGCGTGAGGTAGCCGCGGTTTGTAATGCTTCTCTTAAAAAGCCTGAGCTTCCCAATTTGCCTCTAGGCGAGGATATCTTTTCAGAAACAAGTGTTACCATTGAAGTCCCAGAGCTTTGTTTCCGCTATGCTGGCAGACTCATTAAAAACGTTCAGGTAAAAGAAAGCCCTTTTGAAATCCAGCAAAGGCTTTGGCTTTGTGGGCTGCGTCCCATAAACAACATCGTTGACATCACCAATTACGTGCTCCTTGAAGTAGGCCAACCTTTGCATGCTTTTGATTTTGATTTGCTTGAGGGGAAGAAGATAATAGTCCGTTTAGCGCGTGCGGGAGAAAAGATCCTTACCCTTGATGGCGTTGAGCGCACCCTTGATACTGAAACCATGGTGATTGCAGATGCCAAGCGTCCGGTAGCGATTGCCGGTATTATGGGGGGGGAAGAAACAGCGGTTACCGAAAAAACTCGCAATGTATTTTTAGAAAGTGCCTGGTTTAATCCTTCAAGTATTAGACTTACCAGCCAACGCCTCAGGCTTTCTTCTGAAAGCTCCTATCGTTTTGAACGCGGAGTTGACCCAGAAGGTGTAATCCTTGGTCTTGAACGTGCGGCCAAACAAATGGCCGATCTTGCCCATGGCGAAGTAATCCTGGGGCGTATTGATGAATACCCAAGCCCCTATGCTAAACGTGAGATAAGACTTTCTCCCAAGCGAATTAAGCTCTATCTCAAAGTCGACTTAACAGATGACGAGATAACGCGCGAGCTAGAAAAGGTCCAGGTCAAGGTTACCAAGGGTGTAGAAGATTTCATTTGTGAGCCGCCTTCTTTCAGGCATGATATTTCCTTGCCTGAAGACCTTATAGAAGAAATTGCCCGTTTGTATGGCTACGACAAATTACCATCAAGCATCCCCGTAGCAGAGATAGCAGGCAAGCCCCCAAGCCGTTATGAAAAGGTTTCCAAAAAGGTAAAATGCCTTTTAAGGGCACTTGGGCTATACGAAGTAATCAATTACAGTTTTATTTCTCCCCAGTTTGTTAGCCTATTAGGCCTTGATGAAAACGACCTGCGTGCCAAGCCATTGGCACTTGCCAATCCCCTTTCAGAAGAACAAGCGGTAATGCGCACCACTTTGATACCAGGCCTTCTGCAAACAGCAAAGACGAATATCTTTCGCGAAAGGCCTGATGTAAAAATATTTGAACTTGGCCGGGTGTTTTTGCCGCGTAAGGGAGAGGTTTTGCCTGAGGAAAGGCATTATCTTTCAGGGCTTCTTACCGGCAGAAGTGTTCCTATTTCAAGCCATCGCACCGAGCGCCATGTTGATTTCTTTGATCTGAAAGGCATCCTTGAGAGCTTTTTTGAAAACTTGGGCGTAAAAAATATAGAATTTGTTCCTAAGGGTGGAGAGCCCTTTTTGCTTCCGGCTTTAAGCGTTTTACTTGAAGTGAAGGGGCAAAAAATCGGCTTTGCGGGGGCGTTAAGGCCCAAGGTGCGTGATATACTAGATATAGAACAAGAAGTCTTTGTCTTTGAAATTGACTTTGAAAAGGTCTTGGAGGCGGTATCCTTTGATAAACGTTTCAGGGCTTTGCCCAAATTTCCTGCCACTACGAGAGATCTAGCGCTTATTCTTCAGGATGCAATCCCTGCCCAAGAGTTGCTTTCTTTTGCAAAAGAGCTTTCGCTTCCACATCTAGAAGAAGTAACCATTATTGATGTCTACCGTGGCAAGCCAATTCCAGAAGGATATAAGAGTTTGACTCTACGTTTTGTTTATCGGGCTCCTGATCGTACGCTAACTGATGAAGAGGTAAACAAGATCCAAGAAAAGGTTACAGAGAAGTTTTTAGCTCGTTTTGAGGCGAAGTTAAGATGACGGTTACTAAAAAAGAGCTAGTAAACTATCTACACGAAAATCTTGGTTTTTCTGCGCGTAGTTTGAGCAGGGTACTAGATTCGCTTTTTGAAGAGATTAAACTTGCCCTTGAGCGCGGAGAGGAAGTCAAGATAGTTCGTTTTGGGAGTTTTTGTCCTTACAAGCGTCCTCCTCGCAAGGGAGTTAGCCCCAAAGATGGATCAAATATTTTAATTGAGGGTAAAAAAACAGCGGTTTTTAGGCCAAGTTCTCATTTAAAAGATTTTATAAATGGCTGAAACCAAAAACGATGTCAAAGCACGTCGTTATTATACCATAGGCGAAGTAGCCAAACTCCTAGACCTTGAACCCCATGTTTTGCGCTTTTGGGAAAAGGAATTTCGTAAACAGATTCGCCCATTAAGACTTGCCGGCAGAAGACTATATCCCCCGGAGCAAGTAGAGATTTTCAGACGCATAAAAACTCTACTTTACGAAGAGGGTTATACCATAGCGGGTGCCAAGAAAAAGCTTGCGGCCAAGAAAGACGAGCCAGGTCTTAGAGAAGTTCTTTTGGAAATAAGAAAAGACTTGCTCGCGATTTATAAATTATTGGATAACAACTCATAAGGATTTGTTCCTGTTTTTCACGAAAAAGAGAAACGGTCCCTTACGGTTATGCTTGCAACAATGATGTCGATAATTTTGCAAAGGTTTTACCGTTATGAATTTGCTTTTGTCGTAATAAATCTTTATACAAGTTTACTAGTTTAATAAAGGTCTTTTCCCAAGAAAAATGTTTAGCTACTTCTTGATGTAATTCTTCTTTTAAGGAATCTGAAAGATATTGGCTAGTTTCTTTTATCTTTTCAGCTAATGGCTTTTCGCTAAAGTCATCGGTTAAAAATTCTTTTCTTAACTGAGTATCGAGTTCTAAGTTGAATCCCACTACTGGTATTCCTGAGCTTTGCGCTTCAAGAAAGGTCAGTCCAAAAGTTTCATAATGCGAAGCACTGATAAAAATGTCCGAATTAGCGTAAATATTTGCCAATTCTATTTCTTCTTTTATGTGACCCAGGTATGTTAAATTTTCTGTTTTTCTTTCTTTTAATTTTATCCAGGGAGTAAGTGGTCCTGAACCAACAATTATCAGATGAAATTTTTTGCTATCTAGATAGCTTAGAGTTTCTAGGAGTAGTTTAATGTTTTTGTCTACTGATAATCTGCCAACGTATAATAATTTTATTTTATTTTTTGGTATATTGAATTGATCCCAGAAGTCTTCTCTTTTTCTTTTGGGATGAAATATTTTGGTGTCCACACCTAAAGGTACACTTGCTACATTATTAATACCAGAGTCATATAGTATTTCTTGGTACTTTTTGCTTGGCGTTATGATTATATTACTTTTGAGAAGAACTTTTTCGAAAATATAACTTATAAACAGATCTTTTAATTGTTTGGGAGCTGGATATAATGAAATGTCATTTATTAAGTCAGAATGGTAAAAAATTGATATAACGCTAAAATCTTTTTTTACTAGAGGTACTAAAGAATAGCATCCTCCAAACTCGATGATATCTGGTTTTTCTTTGTCAATAATTTGATTTATTTTTCTTATATTGCGGAAGAATCGATAACCTCCAGAGCCTGGTATAGGCAAAGAAGCTATTTCGTGTATCTTAGTGTTTGCTTTCTGATATATTTTTTCTTTTTTGCCAGGAATTATGACAATATGCGAGATATTTTCTTGAAAATATTCGAAAAATGCTATTTTTTTATCTATATACTTCTTTATCCCACCACTCTTCTCGTGATAATAAATTGTCAGGTCTAGAATTTTCACTTACAGTCTCCTTATGGAAAATAATTTCTTTTATGTATTTTACGTAGCTATCTTCGAGATTTAATTCTTGTGCTGTTAAATAGGCTTGAGTTGCAAGTTTGTTTTTTAGCCCTTCGTTATTTACTAGAATATTTAAGTAGTTTATAAATTCTTTTTCGTTTTTAGCGATGTAGCCATTAAATCCATGTCTTACTTTTTCACTAGCAGCACCTTTATTGCTTACTATGACAGGAAGTCCACTAGCCATGGCTTCTAATATTACCAGTCCGTATGTTTCTGTTTCAGAAGGAAATAGGAATATATCGGAACTACTATATGCACGTGCGAGTTTGTCGCCTTCCATATAACCAGTGAAGAAGACATTTTCTGGCTTTGCTTGTTCTAATTGAGGTCTATATGGTCCATCCCCTACGATAACAAATGCGTTATCTTGAAAATTTCGTGCGACTTTTAAGAAAAGGTCCAAGTTTTTTTCCTTTGATACTCTTCCTACGTAAAGTACGATCTTTTTCTCTCCTAGATTTTTTCCAAGTTCCTTAGTCCAAAAATCTGGGTCTTTTTTATTTGGATCAAAAAGAGTGGTATCTACACCTCTAACAAAGGTTTTTATTTTGTGTGGTAAAACTCCCATGTTTTTTAATTTTTCTGCATAAACTTTTGATGGAACCAAGACTTTATCGCATAAATTTGAGAAGAAGGTAAAGAATTGCCAAGCTGCTTCGTAGGCTGACTTGTTTTCTGTGTAACGATATACATAGGCAGGTACGTCGGTGTGAAAGGTAAAGCTAATGGGTAGCTTGAAAACTTTCCCTGCCAAGAAAAAAAGCAAACCCAGGGGAGCAGGCGTAGAAATATGAATGTGAGAGTATTCCTTTTCCTTGATTAAATCAAAAATATCAAGCAAAGAAGGAATTCTGAGTCTGAATTCTTCGTAAAATGGGGTAGGTAAATCGAGATAAGTATGCAAATTAATTATCTCATAATCGTCATTTTTTCCATGACTCATGGTAATAATATCCACCGGAAGGTTATATTTCTTGGAAATTCTTTTTATTAGTTGTGCCGTTCTGGCTACTCCATTTATTTCATAGTAAGTGTCGGTAATATACGCGAGCCTTTGGTGACCATTTAAACTTATATTTAAACTTTTTGCTATATTTTTAATGCTATATTCTTCTTCTTTTTGTAGGAAAAGAATTAAAGCTGGTAATAATTGGCTGCTAAGTGTTAAGATCATTTCCCCAACAGTGGTTGGACTGAAATTTTTTTGTAATCGTTCTATGCTCCAAAATGGTGCTCGTTTAATAATTTCCTTTATTAAAATATTTTTATCGATTTCTTTTTGTATGTGATTTTTTATTATGAAATTTAATAGTTTGTTTTCTTTATATTGAAAAATATGATCAGCAATTTCTTTTACTTCTTCACAAAGATTGTAATTTGTGGCAATGTGTTTATAAGCTATTCTAGTTACTGTGTTTAAAAGTCTCTCTTCTCCTAATTCTTCGGTGTTTACAAAAGTTTTTCCATTTCTTATCGCGTTTATAAAGTCGTCTTTTGAATTTGCTTTAGCACTAGTCCAAGTTCTTCCGGCATCCATTCCTCCATGGTCGTCTGTTCCGGCAGTAAAAGAAATTTTTTCCCTTGTTCTTCTGGATTTTATATTATATTTTTCCTCAAGTTTTCTAATCGTTTCCCAGCTTGAATATTTTTCTGCTATTGCTTTTTCGATGTTTTTTGTGTTCTTTGTCCTTGTGCCATTTATAATTTCCCAGTTATCAAAAAGTAGGACGAATTTTTCAACGATAGCAGTTGTGAGTGGTTTTCTGTTTACGGGATAAAGAGGATGAGCTAACGTGTGTGCAATATTTTTTTCTTTTATGTAATCTATAAAGTCATATACGTTTTCTCTTAGCTTGTTCAGTGTTTTGTGTTCATCTTCAGTTATGCCGTAACAAAGAACGTGTATGTCTATTTCTTCTTCTTTAAATCTTACGGTATATTCACATCCTATGAATACCTCTGGTAGGTGTGCTATCTCTAGAACTCCATCTATAGTGTTGTGGTCTGTTATTGTAACAAAATCCATTCCTTTTTTCTTTAAGGTATTATAAAGTTCTAATGGTTCGGTGTAGCTCTCAGGACATTCAAATAAGGTTGATAACCATCCTGCAGGCTTATTAGAAGCTCTAGAATGTACGTGTAAATCAGCTTTCGCTAGTGAGGTCTTCATACGATATTAGCCTCCTTTTTTCTGTTTGTTCTATTAGTTCTTTCCATAAAATTATTTTTTCACTATCATTTGCGTCTTGCATATGTATTGCAAATCTTATTGTTTCAAAGTTTTTATATAATTTAATTAAGGTTTTTGCACTCTTTTTGCTTAAAAAAGAAAGAATATTTCTGTTACTGAGCGTTATAATTGGTGAAAATATCTTTTTCTTATTAAAAATTTTAATCGACCATCTATTCCCTATTCCTTTAAACTTCTGTTCTGTTAATATTTTTTCTAAATATTTGTTATTTATCCACGCTGGAGCTACAAAAAAGTGGGTATCTATCCCGCAATTCTTTAATATTTTATTCCCTTCTACTATTCTTCTTCTCGTTTCTTCTTTGGAAAGATCTGCAAATTCTCCTTCTCTATTAGTCGCTAAAATGTGTCGTAATGAAAATTTCCCTTCATGATATAATCCATGGAGGATTATTTCTTGTTTTGAACATTTTATTAGATCCTTAAATGAATTATCTTTGTCAAGTCTGTATCTTCCTTTAAAGTTAGGTGTTAACAAAATAGAAAATTTTTTTATTCCATGCTCATATAGCATTCTTAAAATATTAAGTAATTCGTTTTTGTAGAATGGACTAACATCGTGTAGTTCAATAATTATCTTCTTCTCCATTTTTTGCTTCTTTAAAACACGATTTTGTTAAGAAATATCTACCAAATAGTTACTGATTCATTAAAAATACTTGGCTTTTTTGTTACTGTGCTATACGTT
The DNA here is from genome assembly GCF_000421585.1 of Thermodesulfatator atlanticus DSM 21156. Lineage (NCBI taxonomy): Bacteria > Pseudomonadati > Thermodesulfobacteriota > Thermodesulfobacteria > Thermodesulfobacteriales > Thermodesulfatatoraceae > Thermodesulfatator > Thermodesulfatator atlanticus. Next base: position 1,141 of record NZ_ATXH01000013.1, on the reverse strand, counting down.
TTTATACTTTGAGAGTAGGAAATTTTAAATAGGAAAAAAATGATCTTGATTCTTGAATATGGGTCATTATTTTCTTAATTTGAAGCTAGAATATAGGGGGGAGTTATGGGAATTGATGCAGATGACTTCGTCAAAAAAGATGTAGTAACTGGTTTATCAATTGGTTTAGGTTTGGCCTATGTTATTCCCAAACTTTTGCCTGTTTTTGGTCAGGCGGCTAAGCCCCTTGTTAAAGGTATGATGAAGGGATCTCTTATAGCTTATGAAAAAGGCCGAGAAACTTTGGCAGAACTAACTGAGACTCTAGAAGACCTATGGGCGGAAACCAAAGCCGAGCTTGAAGAGGAGCTATCTTCACCTCCATCAGGAGGCGAATCCGATGCCGAGTAAGCCTGAAGCATTTGTCGTGCATAGTTTAAAGGGGCGCCTGAGACTTAAGCTTCCTGCTTTACGTAACAATAAAGATAAACTAACGAAAATAGCATCAGCTTTAGAAGCTATCGAAAATATTAAAAAAATTACTATTAATCCCCAAACCGGAAGTATCTTGATAGAGTATGACGGATCCCCTCAAGCCTTCTGGAAAAACATTCGCGAATTAGATGTCTTTGAGATAAAAAAATTAGACGAAGTAGCCGTAAGATCTCACGTGCATAGCCTTTTTAAGAAGGCTGATGAGAAAGTAAAAGAAAGCTCTCATTACCGTTTAGATCTCGCTTCTTCTGTTGGGTTAGCATGTATAGCCGTGGGGTTATATCAGCTTTTGCGAGGTAAAACAGATTTGCCAGTTTGGCATGCTGCGTTCTGGTATGCCTTTAATTTTCTTAAAAAATAGACAAGGAGGTAAGCCATGGCTGAAGCCAAAAAAGAAATACAACAAGTTGAGACTAAGAGCGATAGCGGTTTTCAATTTCCCAATCCCTTTGCAGTATTGGGTACTGCTGGAAGAGCCGTAAAAGACGGCATCGTAAGCAGCCTAAAAGGCCTTCAGGAAATCGAGGCTGAGATCGTAGCCCTTACCCGCAACACCATTATTGATGTTTTGCGTGCGGCCGGTGATGTTACCAAAGAAGGTATAAACGTAATCGCTGATACCATGAAAGGGGCTATTCAGGCCACCGAAGAAGTGGGCACCGGGGCC